>CANRFN010000040.1 GCA_947629915.1 uncultured Oscillospiraceae bacterium
GAGCTCATTACCAATGTCCGACCCCAATTCGGTGCTAAAACCGGCAAATCAGGCCGGTTTAATCAGTCGGATAACAGTTGCGGGCCTTGATTTGCCGGATCGCTGCGCCGGCGCTGTGGTGCACCCTGAGCTCGATGAGGATCGCCGGGGCGCGGATGTGCTGTTTGGGCAGGTACAGGATGGCGGCCAGTCCCTTTCTCGCGGGAAACCCTTCCCAGCGGTCAGAGGTGTCTGCCGCTGTGAGAAGCGCCTCTCGGATCGCGGTTTTCAAGGTTTCGTGGTCGCTGTATGCGGCTTGGGAACTGCACGCCTCGTGGGACTGCGCTAGGAGGTCTGCCGCCTTCCCGGTGTCCTGGGAGAGGATGGCCGCCAGAAGCTGATCAGACCGTGCGATTTTGGAATAGAACGCAGATTGCCTGTCTCCCATGAGGGTGCTCTTGATGAGGGAATAGATCTCGCGATTGGGGATACGGACCGTCTTGGTGCTGGCATCATAGGTGAGATAGCCCAGGTGAATGAGAAATGTGAGAGCGTCATCTTCGCTCTTAATCTTGGAGGGATCGTTGGGAAAAATCCCGACATCTACGGCCACAGGGATCCCCTGGAGAAGGCTGTCTAAGCAGCCGGGAAGGCCGTCCAGGTCCGTGCACTGCTGCAAGATCTCGCGAAAATCTGCCGCGTTCCGGTGCGCTCCGATATTCCCACTCTCTTTGGCTGCCCGGACGGAGGACGGGGGGAAAACAGGCCGCCCGCCCACCTGATAGCCGCCATACCAGGCGGCAACATCGTCAAAAGAGAGGTCTGTACCGCTGAGGTACTGGCGCACCTCCGCCACGGTGAAACCAAAGAGGTCTGCTGTTGTGGCGGGGGTGAACAGGTTGATCGGAATGAAATTGTTGGGAGCACATTCTATTTTGGTGCGTGTCATGGGCAAGATGCCCGTGAGGTAGACCGCCGCAAAGAGCATCCACGTATGGGGCGCCTTGAAAAGGCTTCGGAGGAACAGCAAGTAGGTGAGCTTCAGGTCCTCGTTGTCTGGAAACGCCCGCAGGAAGGCGTCCCACTTATCCAGGATCACCACGAACTTGGCCCCGGTTTCTGAGACGATGTGCATGAGAATTTGGACAAGGTCTGATTCCCCAGAGCTGGCCTCGGGATACGCGATGAGAAGTTCTTCGCAGATGGAGGCACGTACAGCGTGCACCAGGTCTATCTTTGGCGCGGGTTTCCCATCGATCAGCGAGCAGGTTTCGCCCGTAATGTAGCTTGACGCGTCCAGGCGGAGTACATGGTACCGGTTGAGATGCTGCCGGAAAGAGGCCGATTGGCCGATCTTCAGCGGTGCAAAGAGGGCTTCCGAGTCGCAGGAGCGGTCGTAATAGGCGGTGAGCATGTCGGCGTTGCAGGTCTTCCCAAATCCGGGCGGCCGGGTGACACAGAGGCAGCGCCTGGGTCCGTTGATGCGGGCATTCACGAAATCGATCAGCATCGTCTTGTCCACATACGGACCGCTGAGGCCCTCTCGGAACGAGCGGCTGCCAGTAGATGGCACTCATACGAATCTCCCTTAACTATGATATTATAACATTCTATATCGAATTTTCTACAACGCATCGCGTCTGATGATTCCAACGAAGAGTATAACACACAGCGAATCCAAACACAATGGTTATTTGCGCAGAACGTACCAAAAGAAATTGAAGATGAGATCCTGCTGCCCGGGCCTATTTTCTTTCCTCGCGAAAAAAGGGGCTTACACCAAGTCGGACCACTTGCGCCCGCACGTATGCGCTCGCCTGCCTAAAAATTTATGGGGAAATGGTGTTGACTTTTCTGAGAATGTCGTGCATACTGAGCCATGGGAAGAAGCTCCCCTGGTACAAGAAGCAACCTGTCGGTGCAGAGATGCTAAACCTGCATCAGTGGTCGGGACGGAGACCTAAAACCCGTTCCCAGTGCAGAGTAAACTGCTAAAAAATCCGAAAGGAGCGGAATTTTCCGCTCCTTTTGCCTTTATGGAAGAACTTAAATTGCAGAACGAGCAGATAACATCATAGAAAGTATAGCATTTTGCCAAGGCAAAAGCAAGCTTCCATTGCTGCTGCAGCAGACCACACGGAAGGGAAAGCTGCAGCGATCCTGCCGCAGGGAAGACGCTGCCCCTCTATGACCTGGACAGCATCCTGCTTCTGGATAACAGAGCTTTGCCTTCCGGTAGATCTGGCCAATTTCTGCCGAAACATACAGCAAGCGCCCCTGCACGGGATGTGCAGGGGCGCTCGTCTTGGTATCGGGAATCGCTGAATCAGTGCTCCAGGCTGCAGTTCTCACAGTCGTGATCGCAGAACTGGGTGGCGTCATAGGGGATGTTGTTCTTGTCGTAGTAGTCCTTTACGGCGGCCTTCACAGCCTCTTCCGCCAGCACGGAGCAGTGCAGCTTGTGGGCGGGCAGTCCGTCCAGGGCCTCTACCACGGCCTTGTTGGTGAGGGTGAGGGCCTCGGAGAGAGGCTTGCCCTTGATGAGCTCCGTGGCCATGGAGCTGGTGGCGATGGCGCTGCCGCAGCCGAAGGTCTCGAACTTGGCATCGGTGACCACACCGTCATCGATCTTCAGGTACATCTTCATGATGTCGCCGCACTTGGCGTTGCCCACCTCGCCGATGCCGTCTGCATCGGGAATCTCGCCCACGTTCCGGGGATTCCGGAAGTGGTCCATCACTTTTTCACTATATAACATAGTTGCGTTCTCCTTTCTCCAGTTCCTTCCACACCGGGGACATCCCCCGGAGGTATGTCACAACGTCCTTCACTGCGGCGATGATCTGCTCCACGTCCTGCATGGTATTGTCCTCGCCCAGGGTGAGCCGCAGGCTGCCGTGGGCCACCTCGTGGGGTCTGCCGATGGCCAGCAGCACATGGCTGGGATCGAGAGAGCCGGAGGTGCAGGCAGAGCCGGAGGAGGCGCAGATGCCCTTGTCGTCCAGGAGGAGCAGCAGGGACTCGCCCTCAATGCCCTCGAAGCAGAAGTTCACGTTGCCGGGAAGGCGGGGAGCGGTGGCGCCGTTCAATGCGCCGTGGGGGATCTCAGAGAGCCCGGCGATGAGGGCGTCCCGGAGGGTGGAGACATAGGCGTCATTGGCTGCGATCTTGGCGCAGGCGTCCTTCATGGCGGCGGCCATACCCACGATGGCGGGCAGGTTCTCCGTGCCGGCGCGGTGGCCCCGCTCCTGGGCGCCGCCCTGGATGAAGGACACCAGGGGTGCGCCGCGGCGGACATACAGGGCGCCTACCCCACGGGGGCCGTGGAACTTGTGGCCGGACAGGGACAGCATGTCGATGTTCATAGCCTCCACATCGATAGGCACATGGCCCACGGCCTGGACGGCATCGGTGTGGAAGGGGATCTTCTTCTCCCTACAGAGGGCGCCGATCTCTGCGATGGGCTGGATGGTGCCGATCTCGTTGTTGGCGAACATCACGGACACCAGGCAGGTCTCGGGGCGGATGGCGGCTGCCACGTCCTCAACCTTTACGATGCCGGAGGCGTCCATGGGGAGATAGGTGATCTCATAGCCCTCTTTCGCCAGCTTCTCCACGGTGTGCAGCACCGCGTGGTGCTCGATGGGGGTGGTGATGATGTGATTTTTTCCCTTGCGCTTGCCCACCGCGGCGGCGCTGTTGATGGCCTGGTTGTCCGCCTCAGAGCCGCCGGAGGTGAATATGATCTCTTGCGGTTTGGCATTGAGGCAGGCTGCCACATCGGCCCGAGCCTGGTACAGCACCTCGGCGGCCTCCTGTCCAAAGGCATAGAGGCTGGAGGGATTGCCCCAGAACCGGTCCATGGTATCCAGCACCGCCTGACGGGCCGCCGGGCTGGTGCGGGTGGTGGCGGCATTGTCTGCGTAAATCATGCGGAAAGACTCTCCTTACTGCCGCGGATGCGGCAAATACTGCGGCGGCGAACCCGCCGCTCTTGGCAGCAAGAGCATACCCCTTTTTTCCTAGTATGTCAATAGGAATTATCGCTGAATCGTGAGACTGTATAAAACTGCGAAAATATGCAGCATACTCTGCATAAAATGCCGCCTCCGTGTATTTTCACCGGCTTTGAACCGTTACGCCCTGCAGAATTATGCAAAAAGTAAATTGCAATCCCCGGCGGGATGGCGTATACTGCACCAAAACCGGCCCAAAACGCACAAAATGGTTGGGTTTGGGATGAGATTGCGAGGTTAAAGACATGGCAGAAGTAAAAAAAGTGGTGCTGGCCTACTCCGGCGGACTGGACACCTCTATTATGATTCCCTGGCTGAAGGAGAACTATAACGACCCTGAGATCATCGCCGTATCCGGCGATGTGGGACAGGGCACCGAACTGGACGGCCTGGAGGAGAAGGCACTGAAGACCGGTGCATCCAAGCTGTATATTGAGGACCTCACCGATATCATGGTGGACGAGGTCATCATCCCGTCCATGATGATGGGCGCCAAGTACGAGGACTACCTGCTGGGCACCGCCTTCGCCCGCCCGGTGATCGCCCGCCGCCTGGTGGAGATCGCCAAGAAAGAGGGCGCAGACGCCATTTGCCACGGCTGCACCGGCAAGGGCAACGACCAGGTCCGCTTCGAGCTGGCCATCAAGCGGTTTGCCCCGGAGATGAAGATCATCGCCCCCTGGCGGGAGTGGAGCCTGAAGAGCCGGGACGAGGAAATCGACTACGCCGAGGCCCACAACGTGCCTCTGAAGATCAACCGGGAGACCAACTACTCCAAGGACAAGAACCTGTGGCACCTGTCCCACGAGGGCATGGACCTGGAGGACCCCGCCAACGAGCCCCAGTACGAGAAGCCCGGCTTCCTGGAGATGGGCGTCTCTCCCGTGGCGGCGCCGGATGCCCCCACCTACATCACCCTGGACTTCGAAAAGGGCTGGCCTGTGGCCCTGAACGGGGAGAAGATGAAGGCTTCGGACATCATCCGCAAGCTGAACGATCTGGGCGGCGCCAACGGCATCGGCCTTCTGGACATCGTGGAGAACCGGCTTGTGGGCATGAAGGACCGTGGCGTCTATGAGACCCCGGGCGGCACTATCCTCTACCGCGCCCACGAGGTGCTGGAGATGATCACCGTGGACAAGGACACCAAGCACATGAAGAGCAAGCTGGCTGTGGACTTCGCGGACCTCATCTACAACGGCAAGTGGTTCACCCCGCTGCGGGAGGCCCTCCAGGCCTTCGCCGAGAAGACCCAGGAGCACGTCACCGGCCAGGTGAAGCTGAAGCTCTACAAGGGCAACATCATTACCGCCGGGGTGACCTCCCCGGACTCCCTCTACTCCGAGAACCTGGTGACATTCCAGGAGAGCGACTATAACCAGGCGGATGCCACCGGCTTCATCAACCTCTGGGGACTGCCCGACACGGTCCAGGCGCTGCGGGAGCAGGGAAAACTGTAACCCACGAGTTTATCCGGCCGGCCTCGCCGGCCGGATAACATTCCAGGAAGGAGAAACACATGAAACTTTGGGCAGGCCGTTTCCAGAAAGAGACGGATACTTTGGTAAATGACTTCAATTCCTCCATCGGCTTTGACGCCCGCCTGTATCGCCAGGACATCCGGGGCTCCATCGCCCACGCCACCATGTTGGGCAAGCAGGGGATCATAGACCCCTCGGAGGCGGAGAAGATCATCCAGGGGCTGCAGGCCATCCTCGCGGACATCGAGGCCGGCTCCGTGGAGTTCTCCATGGACAACGAGGACATCCACATGAACATCGAGGCCATGCTCACCGAGCGGGTGGGAGACGCCGGCAAGCGCCTGCACACCGCCCGCTCCCGCAACGACCAGGTGGCCACGGACTTCCGCCTCTTTGTGAAGGAGGAGATCCCCGTGGTGATCGGCCAGCTGGTGGCGCTGGAGCAGGTATTGGTGCGCAAGGCCAAGGCCAACGTGTCCACCGTGATGCCGGGATACACCCACATGCAGCGGGCCCAACCCACCACCTTCGGCCACTTCATGATGGCCTACGCCAATATGATCCGCCGGGATATCACCCGTTTGGAGGACTGCATGGAGCGGATGGACGAGTGCCCCCTGGGCGCCGGCGCTCTGGCCACCTCCACCTATCCCGTGGACCGGTTTGCAACCGCGGAGGCACTGGGCTTCCAGCGGCCCATGGACAACTCCATGGACGCCGTCTCAGACCGGGACTACGCCATTGAGCTTCTCAGCGACCTCTCCATTCTGATGATGCACCTCTCCCGGTTCTCCGAGGAGATCATCCTCTGGTGCTCCTGGGAGTTCCAGTTTGTGGAGCTGGATGACGCCTACTCCACCGGCTCCTCCATCATGCCCCAGAAGAAGAACCCGGACGTGGCGGAGCTGGTCCGGGGCAAGACCGGCCGGGTGTACGGCTCTCTCATCTCCCTGCTCACGGTGATGAAGGGACTGCCCCTGGCATACAACAAGGACATGCAGGAGGACAAGGAGCCCGTCTTTGACGCCTTTGACACCGTGGAGATCTGCGTGCCGGTGTTCACCGCCATGCTGGACACCCTCACCGTGAAGCCCCGCAACATGGCGCGGGCTGCCTCCGGCGGCTTTATCAACGCCACAGACTGCGCAGACTACCTCACCCGCAAGGGCATGCCCTTCCGGGAGGCCTACATGGTGGTGGGCCGCCTCGTGCACATGTGCATCAAAGTGGGGGAGAGCCTGGACACCCTCACCCTGAAGGACTTCCGCTCCGTCTGCGCCCTCTTCGATGAGGACGTGTACGAGGCCCTGCAGCTGAAGGCCTGCGTCAACGGGCGGAAGGTGTACGGCGGCCCGGCGGAGGACAGCGTGAAGCAGCAGATCGCCCGGATCGAGGCATTCCTGGCCCAGCGGACGCCGGCCAGTGCAAGCGAGGCGGCGGCTGAATGAAACCTGTTGTCTATATCGATGGCCAGGAGGGCACCACCGGCCTGCAGATCTATGAGAGACTGGCGGGCCGGGAGGACATCCAGCGGCTCACCATCGACCCGGAGAAGCGAAAGGACACCGAGGCCCGGCGGGAGTGCCTGAACGCCGCCGATCTGGTGTTCCTCTGCCTGCCGGACGCCGCCGCCAAAGAGGCCGTCTCTCTGATTGAAAACCCCAACACCCGGGTGATCGATGCCTCCACCGCCCACCGCACCGCAGAGGACTGGGCATACGGGTTCCCGGAGCTGTCCAAGGCCCACCGGGACGCCGTCATCCGCGGCAGCCGGGTGGCCAACCCCGGCTGCCACGCCAGCGGCTTTATCGCCGTGGTGTACCCGCTGGTGTCCATGGGACTGCTGCCCAGAGATGCGGCGCTGTCCTGCTTCTCCCTCACCGGGTACTCCGGCGGGGGCAAGAAGATGATCGCCCAGTATGAAGATCCCAGCGCGGACCCGATCCTGGGCACCCCCGGGATCTACGGGCTGAACCAGAGCCACAAGCACCTGCCCGAGATGCAGAAGATCTGCGGGCTGGAGACGGCCCCGGTGTTCTGCCCCATCGTGGACGACTACTACAAGGGCATGGCCACCACCGTGCCCTTCCACGCCGGCCAGCTGAAGTCTGGGGTGAACCTCCACGATGTGTGGCAGGCCCTGACGGACTACTACGCCGGCGCCGGCACGGTCCGGGTGGCGGCAGAGGACGGCGTGCCCGGAAAACTGTACGGCGGCCATATGACCGGCCGGGACGACATGCTGCTGGCCATCGCCGGCAACGACCAGCGCTTTACCATCACCGCCCTGTTCGACAACCTGGGCAAGGGTGCCAGCGGCGCTGCCGTCCAGAATATGAATTTGATGCTGGGCTTCCCGGAGACGGCGGGCCTCAGCGTATGAGGAGAGAGAGGCAGATGTTTCAGCAGACAGCAGGCGGCGTCTGCGCCGCCAAGGGCTTTCGGTCCGGGGGCATCCACTGCGGGGTGAAGCGGGGCCTGCCCTCCGGAGAGGGAAAGTCGGATTTGGCCATGATCCTCTCGGAGACGGAGTGCGCCGCCGCCGCGACCTACACCCTCAACCGCGTGAAGGCGGCGCCACTGTATGTCACGATGGACCACCTGGAGGACGGGGTGTGCCGGGGCGTCATTGCCAACAGCGGCAACGCCAACGCCTGTGCCCCGGAGGGACACGAGAACGCCCTGCGGATGTGCGCCGCCGCGGCGAAGGCCACCGGACTGCAGCCGGCAGACTTTGCCGTGGCGTCCACAGGCGTCATCGGGCAGCCGCTGCACGTAGAGGCCATTGAAGCGGGGGCACCCGCCCTGGTGGCGGCCCTCACGGCAGACGCCGCCGGCTCAGACGCCGCGGTGAACGCCATCATGACAACCGATACCCGCAAGAAGGAGACCGCAGTCCGGCTCTTTCTGGACGGCAAGCCGGTGTCCATCGGCGGCATCGCCAAGGGCTCCGGCATGATCCACCCCAACATGGGCACCATGCTGTGCTTTATCACCACAGACTGCGCCATCATCCCGGCCCTGCTGCAGGAGGCCCTGCACGAGGTGGTGCCCCGCACCTTCAACCGGGTTACCGTGGACGGAGACACCTCCACCAACGACATGTGCCTCGTGCTGGCCAACGGCCAGGCGGAGAATACCCTCATCGAGTGGAAGGACGACAACTACAGCGCCTTCAAAGAGGCGCTGGGCCAGGTGTGCCGCACCTTGGCCCGGGGCATCGCCGCAGACGGGGAGGGCGCATCCCGGCTCATCACCTGCAAAGTGAACTCCGCCCGCAGCGAGGAGAACGCCGAGCGGCTGGCGAAAGCGGTGGTGGGCTCCAGCCTGGTGAAGGCGGCCCTGTACGGCTCCGATGCCAACTGGGGCCGGGTGATCTGCGCCATGGGCTATTCCAAGGCCCCCTTCCGCCCGGAGTACACGGACATCGCCTTCGCCTCCAAAGTGGGGGAGATCGCGGTGTGCGTCCAGGGCACCGGCCTCGCCTTTGACGAGGACAGGGCCAAGGAGATCCTCAGCCAGGACGAGGTGGAGGTCCGCATCGAGCTCCACGAGGGCGAGCACTACGCCGAGTGCTGGGGCTGCGACCTCACCTATGAGTACGTCCGCATCAACGGAGACTACCGCTCTTAACCCAAAGAGACGAAACATCAGACAAAGGAAGGATTCTCTCCATGTCATCCCATTTTGAACGGGCGCAGGTGCTGGCAGAGGCGCTGCCCTATATTCAGAACTACAGCGGCAAGACCGTGGTGGTAAAGTACGGCGGCAACGCCATGGTCTCCCCGGACCTGCGCAACGCCGTGATCAGCGACATCATCCTGCTGTCCCTGGTGGGCATCCGGGTGGCCGTGGTCCACGGCGGCGGCCCGGAGATCACTGAAATGCTCACCCGGCTGCAGGTCCCCTCCCACTTTATCGATGGCCTGCGGGTGACCGATGAGGCCACCATGGACGTGGTGCAGCAGGTGCTCTGCGGCAAGGTGAACAAGGACCTGGTGTCCATGATCAACCGGCAGGGCGGCCAGGCCCTCGGCCTCTGCGGCATGGACGCCGGCCTCTTCCAGGCAAAGCAGCTGGCCCCCAAGTACGGCCTCGTGGGCGAGATCGTGGAGGTAGATCCCACCATCGTCCAGGACGCCCTGGATCTGGGCTACATCCCCGTGGTGTCCACCGTGGCCATGGGCGTAGACGGCAACCCGGCCTATAACATCAACGCAGACACCGCCGCGGCCAAACTGGCGGTGGCCATGCGTGCGGAGAAGCTGCTGCTGCTCACCGATGTCCCAGGCCTCCTCCGGGACGCCAACGATGCCTCCACCATGATCCCGTTGGTCCACGCCTCTGAGATCCCCGGCCTGGAGATGGACGGCGTGATCCAGGGCGGCATGATCCCCAAGATCCAGTGCGCCGTGGAGGCAGTGCGCTCCGGGGTGCACAACACCGTCATCCTGGACGGCCGGATTCCCCACTCCGTGCTCATCGAGCTGCTCAGCGATGAGGGCGCCGGCACAATGCTCACCCTGTAGGGAGGGATTACCGTGACAACCCAAGCGCTGATGGAGCTGGACCATCAATACGTGCTTCAGACCTATGGCCGCAACCCCATCGCCATAGACCACGGGTCCAACGCCACCCTGGTGAGCCCGGAGGGAAAGGAGTACATCGACTTCGCCGCGGGCATCGGGGTGCTCTCGGTGGGCACCTGCAACCCCGTGTGGCAGGCGGCTGTAAAGGCACAGGTGGATAAGCTGGCCCATGTCTCCAACCTCTACTACACCGAGCCCTACGTGCGGCTTGCGGAAAAGCTCTGCACCCGCAGCGGCATGGCGGCGGCCTTCTTCGGCAACTCCGGGGCGGAGGGCAACGAGGGCATCATCAAGCTGGCCCGGAAGTACTCCCTGGACAAGTACGGGCCCGGCCGGGACACCGTGATCACCCTGAACCGCTCCTTCCACGGCAGAACCATCACCACCCTGGCGGCCACCGGCCAGGACGTGTTCCACCAGTATTTCTTCCCCTTCACCGAGGGCTTCCGCCAGGCGGACCCGGACCTGGCGTCCGTGAAGGCCGCCGCCGGCGATGACGTGGCGGCCGTCCTGGTGGAGCTCATCCAGGGGGAGGGCGGCGTAAACCCGCTGGATCAGGCATTTGTACAGCAGCTGGCGGCCCTCTGCGCCGAGAGGGACTGGTTGCTCCTGGTGGACGAGGTGCAGACCGGCATCGGCCGCACCGGCACCATGTTCGCCTTCCAGCAGTTCGGCATCCAGCCGGACGCCTGCTCCTTCGCCAAGGGCGTGGCCGGCGGCCTGCCCATGGGCGGCTTCCTGGTGAATGAGAAGTGCCGCAATGTGCTCACCCCGGGCACCCACGCCTCCACCTTCGGCGGCAACCCCATCGCAGCCGCCGGCGGCATCGCGGTGCAGGAGATCCTCTCCGATGACATGCTGCGGCAGGTCCAGGAGAAGGGACAGTACATCCGCCGGAGGCTTCAGGAGATGGCCATCCCGTGCCTCGGCAACGTGGTGGGCATGGGCCTGATGCTGGGCGTGGAGGTGAGAGAGGGCTGGACCAACAGGGAGCTCTGCGCCAGGCTGAACGAGGCGGGGCTGCTGGCCCTCACCGCCGGGGCCAAACTCCGGTTCCTGCCGCCCCTCACCATCACCGAGGAAGAGATCGACAAGGGCCTGGACATCCTCCAGAAGACCCTTTCCTGACAGAAGAAGAGAGGAAAACGAGACGTGAAGCATCTATTAAAGCTGCTGGATCTCAGCCGGGAGGACATCCGGCAGATCCTGGACACCGCAGACCAGATGAAGTACTGCCTGAAACACGGCATTCCCCACAACTACCTCCAGGGCAAGTCCCTGGCCATGATCTTTGAGAAGAACTCCACCCGCACCCGGGTGTCCTTCGAGGTGGGCATGTACCACCTGGGCGGCCACGCCCTGTTCCTCTCCGGCAAGGAGAGCCAGATCGGCCGGGGCGAGCCGGTACAGGACACCTCCCGGGTGTTGAGCCGCTACTGCAACGGCATCATGATCCGCACCTTCGCCCAGGACGAGGTGGAGGAGCTGGCCCGGCTGTCCTCCATCCCCGTGATCAACGGCCTGACGGACTTCTGCCACCCCTGCCAGGTGTTGGCGGATCTCATGACCGTCCGGGAGAAGAAGGCCCGCCTGGAGGGCCTGAAGCTGGCCTACGTGGGGGATGGCAACAACATGGCCAACTCCCTGATCGTGGGCGGGCTGAAGTGCGGCATGGACGTGTCCGTGGCCTGCCCCGAGGGCTATGAGCCGGACCCGCGGGTGCTGGACTTTGCCAAGACCGTGACCGACGCCAAATTTGAACTGGTCCGCACCCCGCCGGAGGCGGTGGTGGACGCCGATGTGGTGGTGACCGATGTCTGGGCCTCCATGGGCCAGGAGAGCGAGCGGGAGATCCGCAGGAAGGCCTTTGCCGGCTACTGCATCGACAGCGAACTCATGAAGCTCACCCACCCGGGCTGCATGGTGCAGCACTGCCTCCCCGCCCACAAGGGGGAGGAGATCACCGAAGAGGTGTTCGAGGCCCATGCAGACGAGATCTTTGAGGAGGCCGAGAACCGCCTCCACGCCCAGAAGGCTGTGCTCTACCTGCTGATGCGGGACTGAGACCTGAGATCCCGGACCCACCCCAAAACCCAAACAGAGGAGATCAGCCCCCGGCGGGGCCCGGACCGGGCCCGCCGGGGGCTGCCATTCATATCGCACCAGTTCCGGGTGTCTGTTGTGATCTGGCAATGGCCTGGGCTCCTCCCTTGACGGCTGGCGCCGGCAGGGGTACCATGGTGCGGTACGGCGAAACCCACCGTTTTGCACCGATGTCCAGTGGAAAGGGGGCATTCTCTTGGCGCTCATCCAAGGCATGCAGGTGCCCATCCCGCCGGACGGGCACGCAAATCCAGACGGCAAGGCGATTCAGGTTCGGCCAGCCCCGCCGGGGGAGCGATGGCCCCGCAAACGCCTCATTGGAAAAGTCCTGCAGGGCGAGGAGTACAGGACCGAGGACGGCATCCCGCTCATGATACCGAACGACACCTATCGGAGAGAGTATCCGGAGGAATTTGAACGGTATCAGAGGAGATGCGGTGCCCAGGTCCCGCCTGAGACCATTTCGGTGGGACTTTACTTGCTGGTGTCTGGGATCGCAAATCGGTTGGGCATCTACCCACTCCTGTGCGAGGTCTTTTCTGCCCCTTTGGCGAATGCCGTCCTGGACCTGGCCATGTATTTCCTCTTATGCCAGGACACCGACCTGGACAAGATGACCTCTCAAATGAATCAGGAGCTGCTGTTCTCTCTGAGGGCGCACGATGCGGATTGGTATGCCGATTGGTTTCAGCGATGTGTGGGAGAGGATGCGCCGGATGCCGCTTGCGGCGATCTGCGGGTCTGTGCCTTCCTGAGAAGATGGGTAGCGCTACGAAGCGCGTCCGGCGCAGAAGAGGTATGGATCCGCCTGGATGGGACCCCCATGGACCGCCGCTCTGATGGCAATGGGGAGGCACAGCAGGGGCATGGCAAAACCATTGTCCTGACCGCCATTGGGGCCAGCGGAGACAACAGGGGAATGCCCCTGGCATATGCGATTATTCCCGGATCAGACCGTGCTGCTGAGACCGCACAGGATCTGCTCCGCCTCTTCACCGGCAAGGGATGGAAGATCCGATGCGTGGTGGCAGAGCGGGGATTTCCCTGCGATGACCTTTTCCAGTTGTGCGAAGCGCTTGAACTGCCCTTTCTGATGGTGCTGGAAGAGGACAGCGAGGCGTTTGTTACAATGTTCGATGCCTTTCGAGATGCGATCTTTTGGAGGGAAGTGTACTGGATCGAGGGGACAACGAGCCTCTACGGGATCAGCAGAGACGGCGTTCCCCTGTGCCCGAAAGACGGCCGCAGTCCGGACAGAGCGGTGTGCGCCGCGCTGTTCTTTGATGGGACAATAGGGAACGCGCTGTGGGGAAAATACCACAGCGAATTGAATCGAGCGCTGGATAAACTTGAAGATCAACTTCGAATGTTCCGGAAAAACGGGAAAATCGGAGAGGCGTTGTCTCATGACGGTGCAGATCCCGAGCGCGGAAACCGCACAGACCAGGAAAAGGTGCTTGCGGCGTTGGCAAAGGCCAATATCACAGTGCCGGACGGCTATCAAGACGTCATCGAACTGCGCTATGACCCAGAGGCGGGAGCCGTTGCCGCAGACGTACGCCGGGATGTGCTGAAGGAGAAGTGTAAAACCCTGGGGTATTCCTGTATCGCCTCTTCTGTGCCAAAGACCGCGCAGGAGATGGCGGAAGACGCCATGCTGGGAGATGGCGGAGAGGCGTTCCGCGCCATGAGAGCCGTACTGGACTTTCCAACAGCCCATGGCCAGAAGAGCCATTGCCTCCATGGGAAGCTCTTTGCCTGTTTTGTGGCGGATCTCATACGGAACGAGATCGCTCAGACATTTCAGCGGTATGAGGAGGAGAGCGGCTGTCTCATTGACACAGACGACATGATCCGCAGCTTTTCGAATATCCGCTATACCCGAAGCGGCGCCGGGTATCGATACGCCGGACAGCCCTCTGCCGCCCAGTGCGAGATCCTGGAGGGCCTGGGGATCCCGTCGGATGCCTGCAAGGCCCTGGGCCCCTTGCTGCATGCGGCAACCCAGGCGGAGAGCCTGGAGCAGCTGGCGGCTCAGCGGCGGGAGTTCCCGGCGGTACCCGTGGCAAGAGGGCCGGGCAGACCGAAAGGGAGTCTGAACAAGCCGAAGGGCGGCGGATCGAAAGAAGGCAAGCCTGCCAAAAGAGAGAACAGCAAGGGCAAGGGAGACAAGGCCAAAGTCCATGGAGACAGCGCCGAAGTCGATGCGGAAGGAGCCAAGTCCGCAGCCAGCATCGAAAATGGCGATGGCATAGACAGCAGGAATGGCACGAGAGGAATCAAGACAGCAGCCCCGGCGGAGGCAGGGACCGCCTCGAGATCGACGGACGCCGCCGGAGACTTGGCAACGGTGGGCTTGCAGGCTGCCGAGAGGGAGGCCTGCCGCACTGCACATGCCAAACATGAGACCGAGGTGCGGTCCAGCCGGGAGACAGGGGAGAGCAAATCGGGAGACGGGCCGCAGGAGAGGACAAACCGCACCGGGGCGCAGTACCGGAAGACCCGCAGGCAGGACGAGTACGACAGGGATCTCTCGGAGAAGACGGGGATTGACATCATCGGAAATCCGCCGCCCCGTCCCTGGACCGCGGCGTTCCGGGCGGCGGAGACGAGGCGGCGGAATCGGCTGCGCAAAGAGGCGGAGAAGAGATGGCGTGAGATCTGTGCCGCACAAGCCCCGGAGCCAGACCAGTGACCGCCTGCAGTCTGTGTCTGCTCCCTCACCTGGAGTTTGGGGACAGTGCTGGCAAATCAGAATGACGAGGAGACAAAAAGTATGGCAGCGATTCATGGTACCACGAGAGGGGGAGAAGGCGTTCTCCCTGGCGTCACCGTGGAACTCAAGAACGAGCAGTTTGAGACCGTCTATGAGGCCGTGAGCGATGAGGCCGGGCGCTTCTCCCTCTCCGTACCAGATGGGGTGTATCCGTTTCTCACCGCCGTCCGGGAATACGGCGTCCGCTATCTCGAGTACTGGGCGCAGAACGTCCCGGCGCAGCGCGATCTCACCCTTGACGTGCGCATTGACGCGATAGAGGTGTACGGACTGCACGCGTTCCATGTGAAAGGGGCGGCCAACGCCCTTACGGTCTATTTCCGCCCCATGAGCCTGCAGAGGTTTCAAGCGGGCGAGCCCGATCTCGCGCCGGAGCTGGACAAGTGCGACATCACCGTCCTGGTGGATGGACAACAGAGCGAGATCTACTCCCTCAATCGGGTGCAGGAGTACGCCGGGGAAGAGGACGGCCTCCTGATGGCCTATCTGCTCCAGGCCTCTGTCCCAGAGAGCGCCAATGACTGGGAACGGGTGGATGTCTCGGTGCGGGACGGGGACGGACGATTTGGTTGCGCCACACTGTTTCGGTGAGTGGCTGGGCTGAACCGGCATGGCAGGCCCGTCTGGCGGCTGGATGCTTCCAGAAAAGCTTCCAGAAAAGCCCGATGGTGCCTGCAATCTGCACTTGCGAATCCTGGCGAACGGTGCTAGAATATTGTCCAGAATAAGGGACGCCTCTCTCCGGGAGGCGGGTCCCCCTGATTGATGAAAGGAGGCGCCGCAGCATGTCACCGCAAGAACAGCTGCAGCAGTGGATTTCGGACAGCTCCAACATCGTCTTTTTCGGCGGGGCGGGCGTGTCCACAGAGAGCGGAGTGCCGGACTTCCGGAGCGTAGACGGCCTCTATCACCAGAAATACGATGAGCCGCCGGAGACGATTCTCAGCCACTCCTACTGGGAGTACAAGCCGGAGAGCTTCTGGCGCTTCTACCGGGACAAGATGCTGCCCCTGGAGGCCAAGCCCAACGCCGCCCACAAGAAGCTGGCAGAGCTGGAGCAGGCGGGCAAGCTGAAGGCCGTGGTGACCCAGAACATCGATGGCCTGCACCAGAAGGCGGGCAGCGAGAAGGTGTATGAGCTCCACGGCTCGGTGCACCGCAACTACTGCACCCGCTGCCGCACCTTCTACGCACCCGAGTTCATCCGGGACAGCAAGGGCATTCCCCGCTGCACGAAATGCGGCGCCCCCATCAAGCCGGACGTGGTGCTCTACGAGGAGGGGCTGGACCAGGACATCCTGTACGGGGCGGTGCGGGCCATCCGCAACTGCGACATGCTGATCGTGGGGGGCACTTCTCTCGTGGTATATCCCGCCGCCGGGCTTATCAACTACTACAGCGGCAACAAGCTGGTGCTGATCAACCGGGATCCCACCCCCTATGACGGCCAGGCGGATCTGGTGATCCACGACTCCATCGGCAAGGTGCTGGGAGGGATCACCTTATGACCGACCAACAGACCAGCCCGCAAACCAGCCCACAGCCCAGCATGAGCCATCGGGTCCTGGTGACCGTGGGCAAGGTGGCCGCCTACCTGGCGTTGTTCCTGGGCTGCCAGACGCTGCTGGTGACCATCTTCACCGCGGTGATCACCGCCCAGCTCATGACAACCCAGGGGATCCAGACCCAGGAGCAGCTGCTGCAGATGGTGTACCCCCGGGTGCTGGCCAGCTCCACGCTGCTCACCCTGTTCTCCGGGCTTCTCACCATTCTGATCCTCTTCATCGTGTACAAGGTCCGGGGCAAGACGTTAGGGGAGGCCTTCTGGATTCGAAAGGTGCCCGCCCGCACGCTGCTGGCCGGCCCCTGCATGGTGCCCGCGCTGTACTTAGCCGTTACCATGTTCCTGATGCTGCTCCCCTCCAGCCTGTTGTCTGAGTACGAGGAGGCGTCTTCCATGCTGGCGGCGGACGTGGGGATCATCCCATTTCTGTCTGTGGTCCTGATCTCCCCCATCGCGGAGGAGCTCATCTTCCGAGGCCTCATCATGACCCGGCTCACCTATGTGCTGCAGCCCATGGGGGCCGTGATCTTCTCCGCCGCCATCTTCGGGGCCTGCCACGGGGAGCTGGTGTGGTTCTGCTACGCCTTCCTCCTGGGCATGGTGTTCGGCCTCATGGACATGAAGGCGGGCTCCATTCTGCCCTCTATCGCCTCCCACATCGCCTTCAACCTGGTGGGGCAGATCTTCAGTACCTGCAGTGTACTGCTCCCCGTTGGCACCTATGAGGTGGTGCTGATGGTGGGCCTCGTGGCCCTGGCCATCTTCCTTCCCATGACCAACCGCCAGGCGGTGTCTGCCGTCTTCACGGGCCCGGTGCGCATCCCGGACATGGCGGCGGCCCCTGCGAGGGCCAAGGCAAAGGCAACCGTGCCCCAGGCGGCGCAGGTGCCCCAGGCCCCGCAGCCGGCGCCGCTGCAGTGGAATCCCGCGGACACCACCGTGAGCTGGAGCAACACGGAGTTTGTGGCGGACCCGTGGCTCTGAGCCAAAAGGCAGCCGAATAGACAGCTGGACCGGGCGATATCTGCCCCCCCCAGACAACCAAATCATCCGCCGTACGGAGAGCAGGAGACATACAGCTCCTGCTCTCTTTCTTTGCAGAGACAGGCTGTTCACAAAAATTTTATCGAAAAACGATAAAAACCTCTTGCAAAACGATAAAGCCTGTGGTATCTTCTCCCACGGAGGTGGTTCCCGATGGAGAAAAACGGGGCGAGAACCATGGCGTATCTCCTGCGGATTGCCGTGTGGGGGATTCTGGCGGTGAATATCGTAGCCCTGCTCTTTGTGCCGCTGCTGGCCCCCATGCTGGGCCGGCTGAACAGCAAGGAGGAGGTTCAGGCTGTGCTGGACAATCTCACGAAGTCTGGGCTGCCGGCGGTGTGGCGAGAGGCGATCACCACCCCGGAGACCCTCTTTCCCACCGTGGGCATGTTCTTCTGCTTTATCCTCACCGCGGCGATCCTGGTGCAGGCCCTGCGGGTAATCCGCACCATTCTGGCGGAGCAGCCCTTCTCCCGGGACAACGCCGCCAACATGCTGCGGGCGGGGCTCTGCTGCTTTGGGATCAGCGGCATCGCGCTGCTGCGGCTGAGCTGGGATCTGGTGGCCACCGGCAGCTGGGCGTCCCTGATCTCGTACAACACCCTCTTTGTGCCGCTGTTTCTCATCGCCGGCCTTCTCATGCTGGTGATGTCTGCCCTGTTCCGCCAGGCGGCGGAGCTGAAGGAGGAGAACGACCTCACCATCTGAGCGGCGCTGGAGGGGAGAGAAAGAGGGATCTGGACCCGGGCAGGGAGTGCGCTTTCCCGAGGCTTGGGCAGGAGAGAGGAGGCAGCATGAAAATCGTTGTGAACCTGGATGTGGTGATGGCCAAGCGGAAGATGTCCCTCAGCGAGCTCTCCCAGAAGGTGGATATCACCCTGGCCAACCTGTCCATCCTGAAAAACAACAAGGCCAAGGCCGTACGGTTTTCCACCCTGGCGGCGATCTGCAGGGCGCTGCAATGCCAGCCGGGGGACATCCTGGAGTATGTGGCGGAGCCCGGAGACGAGGAGATGCCAACGGAGGACAAGACGGAGTAGGGCGAGAGGGAGAAGGACGGAATGGGAGAAAATTGGCGGCCGGTGCCATGGACGGCACCGGCCGATGAAACAGGAAAGGACTGTTTGAAATGCGGAAAGGGGTTAAACTGGCTCTGGTTGCGGCGGTATGTGCGCTGATCGCTCTATTGTGGTGGCCCAAGGGCATCCCGGAGCCCTTTGATGTGCTGTATCGGAACCGCAACGGCATCGTGGTGGGCTCGGTGTCCGTGGAAGGCTCCCTGGGCGGCGAGGCCTCCCAGTACGCCAGCGGGAAGATGATGCAGGGGGGAGACAAGTTCCCCTTCGCGGCGGATACGGTGGGCTGGCCCATGGAGGTGGCCATCTACCAGGGGCTGGACATGAAAGGTGTCATCGCCACGGTGACCATCCCATCGGCCCCGGGGGAGGACCAGTACTGGCTGGTGGAGCCGGTGCTGCAGGAGGGCCAGTGGACGCTGCAATACCAACTGGCGGAGAGAGGATAGGGAGGTGCTTGCGGTGCAGCCGAGCTACATCTATTTCGGCGTCCTGGTGGCCCTGGCCGTGGCAGGGGTGCTGTACCTGGCGGCGCAGCTGGTGCTGGCCCTGAAGAAGCTGGAGCCGCAAAAGAGAAGGGGCCTGTTCCCCCTGGGCATCGCCCTCGCGGCATTGGCCCTGCTGCTCTTCGGCGGGGACGTGCTCCTGGGGGTCGTGGGGTTTGCCTGGCGGACCAACGCGCTCTGGGGCCTCGCCATCGCGCTGTGGCTTGCGGGCTGGGGGGCCGGCATCTGCACAGCGGTGGCCACGGGGCGGAGGGTCCGTGCGGCCGGCGGAAAGAGCGGCATCTGGAGCGGGCTCTGCTGGGTGTCCCTGGTGTGGTCCATGCTGATGGGCACCCTCTGCGGGGCCTTCTGGCTCTATGACCACCCCGCAGACCGGGTGGGCACCCTGGAGGGCGCCCGCTGGGTGGAGACGGAGTTCTTTGAAGAATACGCCCTCTACCCCTACATGGGGCCGCTGATCCGCAGCACCAGCCCGGTGCAGACCAGTGAGCACCCGATTCTCCGGGAGCTCTACGGGGCGGACACGGCGCTGGGATTGGACCTCTCCGCCGGGGAGGTGGTGCTGGCCTCAGACAACCACGGCGGCCTGCAGGGGGACGGAGACACCTGGGTGGTGCTGCAGTTCCCGGATGAGGGGATCGAGAGCCAGCTGCAGGACTGGGAACCCCTGCCCCTCACGGGAGATGCCCTGACGGCGGTGGAGCGAAAAGGGGAGAACGGCTGGACGATTCCCACCGCCGGAGAGGGGTGCTGGCACTGGGAGACCCGAAACGGCCTCAACAACTTCACCCTGGCCGTCTGGGACCGCAGCCGGCATCAGCTGATCTACTGGCGTTTTGATCTGTAAAGACATAGCACATGATCTTGAAAACCATGAAACATGATTTTCTGGTTAGCAATTGAAAGTATAGAATAATCTCATATGTAATTTTCAAAAAGCAAGACGTAAGTTGCACTTTACGTCTTGCTTTTTGTGTTTGAGGCGTGTATAATAGGGGGCGCCGGGGGAGAGCGCGGGTGTGCGGCCCCCCCAATGGCCGATTTTCGGCGCGGATACAACGTGCCGCCTGGGGTTCCAGCGGCGGCACTCACCATAGACCTACAGTTTGAGGAGAGGGACGAAGCCCTATGGCAAAAGTAGCGATCGTAACAGACAGCAACAGCGGAATCAGTGTGGAGGAGGGCAAGCAGCTGGGCATCACCGTGGTGCCCATGCCGGTCCATATCGACGGCCGCATCTACTATGAGGGACACGACCTGGACCAGAACTTCTTCTACGAGAAGCAGCTGGCGGGGGCGGAGATCGCCACCAGCCAGCCCGCCCCGGGGGACGTGATGGCCCTGTGGGAGAAGGCCCTGAAGGGACACGACAGCCTGGTCTACATTCCCATGACCGCCGGCCTCAGCAACTCCTACAACACCGGCTGCATCCTGGCCCAGGAGTACGGCGGCCGGGTAGAGGTGGTGGACAACCGCCGCATCTCGGTTACCCTCCGCCACTCCGTGATGGACGCCCTCACCCTGGCGGACAGGGGCATGAGCGCCGCGGAGATCCGGGAGGTGCTGGAGCGGCAAGCCTACGACGCCGAGATCTTCATCACCGTGGACAACCTGAAGTACCTCCGCAAGGGCGGCCGGGTGTCCGGCGTGGAGGCCATCGCCGGCACCATGCTGAACATCAAGCCGGTGCTCCGGATCCACGGGGAGAAGCTCACCGCCGTGGAGAAGGTCCGGGGCATGAAGGCCGCCCGGCAGGCCATGCTGAAGCGGCTGCGGGCGTCTGTGGAGGGGCCATTGAAGGAGCTCTGGGACAAGAAGGGGCTGGCGGTGAAGATCGCCTGCAGCAAGGTGTCCAAGGAGCTGCTGGAGGACTGGCGGGCCGAGGTGCACGCCGCCTTCCCGGAGGCGCCTGAGGTGAACGGGGAGCCCCTCACCCTCTCCATCGCCTGCCACACAGGCCCCGGGGCGCTGGGCTGCGGCGTGGTGCGCACCTCGCCGCTGGTGTGAGGCCGAAAGAACAAGAGAGACAGCAATTGCAGCGGGGAGTCCATGCTCCCCGCTGTTTCCTGTATAGGAGGGGCGCCACATGGACAGACAGAGACAGCTCACCCCATCAGACCTGGAATCTGGTCTGCGCATCGGGGACCTGGTGCACCTGGAGCCGGGCACAAAGATCACCGTGCGGAGCAACAGGATGTCCTATGAGGCCAGAGTAGAGCGGGGCAACAGAGTGAATCTCCTGGGACAGCTGGGTCTCGCGGAGGGGGACACCGTCATCTACAGCTTCGACAAGAAGACCCACAGCCTGCAGCTCAAAATGCCGCTGAGCGTGGACCAGATCTTCCGGGAACGCGGGAAGGGCGGCCACACGGAGATCTTCTCCAAACGGCCCCAGTGCTTTGAGACCTTGAAAGAGGTGAGCCGCGCCGGACAGGCCGGCTCCGCGCTGGCGCGGCAGCAGCGGCGGCTCTTTGAAAAGGTGTTGCCCCCGGCGTTCCAGGCGGACGCGGTGCTGGCCCTCTGGGGGGAGAGAGACACCTACTGGGCGCTGTGCGCGGACGGGGACACCGTGACGCTCTGCCGGCAGGACAGAGGGGAGAGCCGGCAGACGATGGTGGGCATACTGCAGGAGGGGACACCCTGGCTGGAGAAGATTCGGGGCTTTCACCACCTGGAGGGCGGCACATACCTTCTGGAGACCAACTGCTGCCTGCGGTTCTTCTCCCGGGAGGCGTTGCTGGAGTGCATCCCCTTTCCGGAGAGGGAGAACCTGGGGGCGCTCTGTGCCATCGAGCCCAGGGGGTACAGCCGGCGGGACTGGCTCTACGTGTGGGGACGAGACCAGAACACCATGACGGCCTTCTGGTGGTACGGAGAGCTGTGCCCGGCCGAGGACCTGGCAGAAAATCCCTTTATGGAGGACCTTATGAACGGCGTGCGGCGGGAGAACTGGGAGACCCACCCGGAGTGCCTGCCATACCTCCGGGACCGGCTCCGCTTTTCCTTCGACACCCAACTGCACGCCTTCCGGATCTGTTTCTGGGCCAGAGAAGACCGCTTCGCGCCCGGCGAGACAGGCACCGCCATAGACCGGGTCCTGTCCCGCATGACCGCCCACTGGTTCTACCTGTCCCCGGACTGGGAGACGTTGGCGGAGCAGGACAACCGGGAGTACTGGTCTCCCAAGGGGCCGGACCCCGCGGCCGGCGGCATGCCGCCCTGGGCCGCGGCGGTGGGAGATGTGCTGTACCGGTGGATGGTGCTCCAGGCCCTGGAAGCGGGCGATGTGTCCCAGCGGCCGGCCCTGGGGGCGGTGCGGCAGAGGATTGTGGCCTGGTATCCAGACAGTTCTGCCGTGGCCCTGTGGTTCTGCCCGCCCAAGGGGGAGGAGCGGCGGTATTACGCCGTCCTGGACAGCGATAAGGACGCTCTCTGCATCCGGTATCACCGCAATCTCTACCAGCTGTCTGCCGGGGAGGGGGCCTCTCTCCAGGTGTTTCGCCGCTACGACAGCTTTCTTTGCACCGAGGAGTTTCTCGCCAGCGGAGACGGCTGCCTGGAGCGGCTGGCGGAGGTGCTCACCGGGCAGCTGCGGCTCCGCCAGTACCAGAGTGGGGCGCTGTTCCCGGAGACCCTGTGCATCCCGGCATCGGCGCTGGCGCCGCTGGTGTACGGCGTGTCCCAGTGGGAGCGGGGGCACAGCGCCGCCTTCTACGTCGACCTCTCGCCGTACCAGTACGGCAACGCCCAGTACATCCGGGTGGACCTGGATGCGGGCACGGTGGAGCGGGGCAGGCGGGACCGAATTCCCCTGTGGGAGGCGCCGCTTCCCACCCCGGCGGAGGTGGCGGCCTTTGTGCCCTGTCTCCCGGAGCGGGTGCCCGTCCTCACCGGGGCGCCCGCCTGGGGCGCGGTCCGGTGCTTCTGCCTGTCTGAGGGGGCCAATCGGGACCCCGGGAACCCACGGATTTTCTGGAAGGCCGTCCCGGATGGCGCGGAGGAGGTCTCCTGGGAGCCAGGCGGGTGGATCTGTCCGGCTCTCAGCCTGTATTGTGCCTGGAAAGGCGGCTGGACCCGGCACCCGGTGCTCCAGGGCTTTACCGCCTATGTGCTCACGGAGCGGGGCATCTTCTACGCCAAGGGCGGCCAGGTGTTCTATACGGACAGGGAGGGGCACACCGCCGTACACCCAGGGGCGGAGCAGGTGATTGCCGTGGAGCGGCGGGGGGAGGCCTTGCTGCTGGAGGCGGCTTCGTGCCTATCCCAACCGGAGGTGCGGGTTGCGCCTGAGACCGGGGAGAGAAGGGCGTTCTGGACCGTCCAGACCCGGCAGATTGCGGTGCCGCTGGCCGATGGGGACTGGAAGGAGAGCTGAGGGAAATCCCTGGAGAGGCGGCAAGTGTGGGCCCGGCGGATGGACCTGAGACAGGAAATTCCAGCAAATAGACAAGTAATTCTGTCCCTTGCGGGACAAAAAGACACAGGCGATGCGCCCGGAGGACGGGCACATCGCCTGTGTGATTCTTTTGATCTGTGGCAGGAGTTCCCTCAGAGGGCTCTCACATACCGGAGGTCCACGCAGATGGTGTTGTGGGGGAAGTGGATGTCCGCGTGGGTGCCGTCCCAGGCAAAGCCGTGGCGGCTATAGAAGCGGCGGGCGCCGGCGTTTTCCCGGTGGACAAAGACGAACACGTTGTGATATCCATCCGCCTTGAGCCGGCGGAGGGCCTCCTCCATGAGAAGGGAGCCGTATCCCTTGCCCTGCTCCCCGGGGAGGGTGTAGAAGGTGGCCAGCTCCCCCCAGTCCCGGTACCGGGCGTTCAGCTCCGCCCACTCATCGGTGTCCTCTGTGTTGAAGTTGTCCACCCGGGCCCGGCAGTAGTTGAGGCAGGCCACGGGGGCATCGCCCCGATAGAGGAGCAGCCCATGGATGCCGTTGCGGGTCTCATAGTTTTGCCGGAAGATCTCCGTCCAGTGGTCCTCCGTGAGGGCGTCCAGGTAGTCCTGGGGCACCGCGCCCCGGTAGCTGTCCTTCCAGGCCAGGGCGTGGATCCGGGACATATCGTGAAAGTGGGCATCGGTGCAGGCGTCCTGGAGGTGCAAAACCCCGTCCACGGGCTCACACCATGGCGGGGGCCTTGGCCGCGGTGGATTTCTCCGCTGCGGCCTTTTCCTCCGCCTGCCGGGCCAGCTGCCGGGCGTTGGCCAGCATCAGCTTGATCCGGTTCTCCTGGTTGATCTTGGTGGCGCCGGGGTCGTAATCGATGGCCACGATGTTGGAGTTGGGGAAGTCGTCCTTGAGCCGGCGGATCATGCCCTTGCCCACGATGTGGTTGGGCAGGCACCCGAAGGGCTGGGTGCAGACGATGTTGGGGATGCCGGAGTGGATGAGCTCCAGCATCTCGCCGGTGAGCAGCCACCCCTCGCCCATCTTGTTGCCGTCCCCCAGATAGCCGCCGCTAAGGGTGCCGTCCTCCCGGGGCAGGCCGTTGTGTACCATCTGGTGCATCTCCTCAAAGGTGGAGGGGGCCCGGAAGCGGCTCTTTTTCAAAGCGGCGATCATGTCCTTCTGGCAGCCCTCCACAAAGCCCTTCAACACCTTGCAGGCCTGCTTCTTGGCCCAGAGGCCGCCGTAGATGTCCACGTCCACGATGCGGTTGTAGATCTTGAAGATGATGAAGTCTGTGAGGCCGGGCACCACCGGCTCCGCCCCCTCGGAGAGGAGGAACTGCTCCAGGTTGTTGTTGCCCAGGGGGGAGAACTTCACGTAGATCTCGCCCACCACCCCCACCAGCACCTTCTTCTGGGGCACATAGGGGATCAGGGAGAACTCCTGGATGATCTGGTCGAAGATGGAGAGCATCTCCTTGCGGGTCATGCCCTTGCCGTCCTGGAACCCCTGGGTGAGCTTGTTCTCCCAGTGGTCCACCATGGCGTCCGTGTCCCCCTTGTTGAGCTCGTAGGGGCGGACCTGGTTGGCCACGTTTACGATGAGGTCCCCGTACATCATGGCGTAGATGATCTTCCGGAGCAGGGGGAGGGTGAGAGACCAGCCGGGGTTGTGCTCCAGGCCGGACAGGTTCACCGAGATCACCGGCACGTACTCCAGGCCCGCCTTGGCCAGGGCCTTGCGGAGCAGGTGGATGTAGTTGGAGGCGCGGCAGCCGCCGCCGGTCTGGGTGATGAAGAGGGCCACCTTGTGGGAGTCGTAGCCGCCGTTGCGGATGGCATCGATAAGCTGCCCGATCACCAATAGTGCGGGGTAGCAGGTGTCGTTGTGTACGTATTTCAGGCCCTCGTCGATGATCCCCCGGTGGTTGGTGGTGAGCATATCCACCTTGTACCCCTCCAGGATCAGCAGCTGCCGGAACATGCCGAAGTGTACCGGCAGCATCTGGGGCATGAGGATGGTGTACTCCTCCTTCATCTCTTTCGTGAAGAGCAGGCGCCCATCCTTGTCATAGACCAATTTGGCCACGGAACATTACTCCTTTCTCAGGGCGGACTCTCAGTTGCCCTGATGCATGCGCTCTTCCATGGCGGCCATGAGGGAGCGAATCCGAATCTTTACGGCCCCCAAGTTGCTGATGTCGTCGATCTTCAGCTGGGTGTAGAGCTTGCCGCCGGCCTCCAGGATGCTGCGCACCTCGTCGCCGGTGATGGCGTCTGTGCCGCAGCCGAAGGACACCAGCTGCACCAGCTGCATGTCCGGCTGGGTGCACACATACCGGGCGGCGTTGTACATCCGGGCCTGGAAGGTCCACTGGTTCAGCACCTTCCGGGGCTCGTAGTTCTCCAGGTACGCCACCGCGTCCTCGCTGATCACCACAAAGCCGAAGGAGCCGATGAGCTCATCGATGCCGTGGTTGATCTCGGGGTCTATGTGGTACGGGCGGCCGGCCAGCACGATGATGGGCCGCTTCTCCTGCCGGGCCTGGTCGATATAGGCCCTGCCGGTCTCCCGGATGTCCTTCACATGGGCCTCATAGGCCTCGTACGCCTCCCGGATGGCGGCTTTTGCCTCGTGCCGGGGGATGCGGAAGGCGTCCGCAAACCACTGGGAGCCCAGCCGCTCGTAGTCCTTGGGCCGGTGGAGGCCGGCGTACGGGTTGAGAAAGCGGGTCTTGCTGAGCTCTTTCACGTTGGCGGCCAGCAGCTCGGGATAGTACGCCACCACGGGGCAGTTGTAGTTGTTGTCCGAGATCTGCTCATTGAAGTTATAGGACATGCAGGGGTAGAAGATGGCGTCCACGTCCTCGTCCACGAGATAGGCCACATGGCCGTGGAGCAGCTTTGCCGGATAGCACACGGTGTCACTGGGGATGGTCCGCTGCCCCCGGAGGTAGAGCTTCCGGGAGGACTCGGGGGAGAGCACCACCTCGAAGTTCAGCTTGGTGAACACCGCATACCAGAAGGGCAGGTTCTCATACATGTTGAGACCGAAGGGGATGCCGATGCGCCCCCGGGAGCCGTTGCCCTTGCCCACGCCGGAGAGAGTGCGGAGTTTGCGGTACTTGTACCGGTACAGGTTGGGAAGCTCGATCCGCTCCTTGCCGAGAGGCCGGGAGCAGCGGTTGCCGGAGATAAACCGGCGGCCGCCGTCAAAGGTGTTCACGGTGAGGGAGCAGTGGTTGGTGCAGAGGTTGCAGGTCACCGGGCGTGCGGTGTGGGAGAAGGACTGCAGGGCCTCCAGGCTCAGGAGACTGGACTTCTCCAGGTGGAGGTTCTTGGCGCAGAGGGCGGCGCCAAATGCCCCCATGATCCCGGCGATCACCGGCCGGGTGACATCCCGCCCCAGCTCCTGTTCAAAGGCCCGGAGCACGGCATCGTTGTAGAAGGTGCCACCCTGGACCACGATGTGCTTGCCGAGGTCATCGGCGTTGGCCGCCCGGATGACCTTATAGATGGCGTTTTTTACGATGGAGATGGAGAGGCCTGCGCTGATGTCCTCCACCGAAGCCCCGTCCTTCTGGGCCTGTTTCACGGAGCTATTCATAAACACCGTGCAGCGGCTGCCCAGATTCACCGGCTTCTGGGTGAAGAGGCCCAGTTTGGCGAAGTCTGCGATGGAGTAGCCCAGGGCCTTGGCAAAGGTCTCGATGAAGGAGCCGCAGCCGGAGGAGCAGGCCTCGTTCAGCATGATGGAGTCCACGGCGCCGTTTCGGATCTTGAAGCACTTCATGTCCTGGCCGCCGATGTCGATGATGAAGTCCACGTCCGGGTTGAAGTGGGCCGCGGCCCGGTAGTGGGCCACCGTCTCCACGAGGCCGGCATCGCAGGAGAAGGCGTTGCGGATGAGGTCCTCGCCGTATCCCGTAACAGCACTTCCTTTGATGGTGATCCGGTCCCCGCAGAGGCCGTAGATGGTCTTCAGCTGGTCCAGGACGATGGCCACCGGGTTGCCCTGGTTGGAGTGGTAGTAGGTGTAGAGGATGCCGCCGTCCGGGGCGATGAGCACCATCTTGGTGGTGGTGGAGCCGGCATCGATGCCCAGGTATGCATCGCCTTTATATGTATGGATGTCCAGCTCCGGCGGGGCGGAGGCGTTGTGCCGGGCGCAGAAGGCATCGTACTCCTCCTGACTGGCGAAGAGGGGCGGCATGGTGTCCACCACCGAGGTGGCCTCTTTGGACTCCTCCAGCAGCTGCAGCCAGTGCTCAAAGGGCTGGGGGTTGTAGTCCTCGGCGCAGAGGGCGGCGCCGATGGCCGCAAAGCAGTCCCCGTCCTCCGGGAAGATGGCGTGCTGCTCGTCCAGCTGCAGGGTGGTTACAAACCGCTCCCGGAGGCCCATGAGGAAGTGGAGGGGGCCCCCTAAAAAGACGATCTTGCCCTTCAGCTCCCGGCCCTGGGTGAGGCCTGCCACCGTCTGGTCCACCACCGCCTGGAAGATGGACGCCGCCACGTCCTCCTTCCGGCCGCCCTGGTTCAAAATGGGCTGGATGTCGCTCTTGGCGAACACGCCGCACCGGCTGGCGATGGGGTAGATCTTCTCGTGTTGCAGGGAGAGAGTGTCCAGCTCCGAGACGGAGACGTTCATGAGCGTGGCCATCTGGTCTATGAAGGCGCCGGTGCCCCCGGCACAGGAGCCGTTCATCCGCTCCTCCAGGGCCCCGCCGAAGAAGATGATCTTGGCGTCCTCGCCCCCCAGCTCGATCACGGCATCGGTGTCCGGGATGAAGGTGTTCACCGCGGCGGCGGTGGCATACACCTCCTGCACGAAGTCCAGTCCGGCGGCCTTGGCCACGCCCAGGCCGGCGGACCCCGTCACCACCAGGCGGACGTCTTTTCCCGCCAGCAGATCCCCCACTGAGCGCAGGGTCTCGCAGGCACGCTCTCTGGCCTTGGAGTAGTGGCGCTCATAGGAGCGGAACAGGAGCTTGTTGTTTTCGTCTAGGACGACGACCTTTACGGTTGTGGAGCCGATATCGATGCCGACGCGGAGATTCATGAAGGCCACCCCATTCAGAATATGTTCTGGATTCTATTGACATCCGGGCGAAACTATACGATAATGCAACGGCAGAGACCCGCCGCCGCGCAGAGAGCCATTATAGTGGACGGGATGCCTTTTTTCAATAGAAGATTTGTGAACGATTCCCGCCAATCGACAATTTTTGCAGAGATTGCAGGCGGGGAAGTCTGGAGGGAACCAATGAAACGGACGCAAGACCGGCGGATGCCGGCAGTTTATGAGGGAATGTTGGGGGCCGGGGTGCTCCTGTTCACGGGGATGTGGCTGGCCGCAGCGGGGCTCCATACGGGGAACTGGGGAGACAACATGCTGCTGCTCCTGCTGTGTACCCTCTTCGGCGTGCTGGCGCTGCTCCTGCTGTACCGGGACGGCCTGGACATGAAGCTGTGTATGCTGTGTGCGCTCCCGGTGCTGCTGGGCATGCTGCTCCGGATCCGCTGTATGGACTACAGCAGCGGGGACTACGAGGACTTCCTGGCCCGGTGGCTGCAGTTCTTCCGGGACAACGGCGGATTTGCCGCCATCAAGACCTACTCTGGGGACTACAACGCCCCCTATCTCTATGTGCTGGCCATTATCTCCATGCTCAGCCAGCCGGAGCTCTACCTCATCAAGCTCTTCTCCATCCTGGCAGATGTGGTGCTGGCCTGGGGCGGCTTCCGGGTGGTGAAGGCGGTGCGGGACCAGGGGCCGGAGGATCCCATGCCCGCCATCGCCTTCTCCGTGCTGATGGTCCTGCCCACCGTGATGGCCAACAGCGCCTACTGGGGCCAGTGCGACAGCTTCTACGGGGCCCTCATCCTCCACGCCATGGCCAAGGCCCTCACCGGCAAGGAGAAGACCTCGGCGGTGCTGGTGGGGGCGGCCTTTGCGGTGAAGCTGCAGTCTGTGTTCCTGATCCCCCTGTGGGGCGTGCTGTGGCTGGCCAAGCGGTACAAGTTCCGGAATCTGTTCTGTGCGCCCCTGTCCTTCATCGTGCTGTGCCTGCCGGCGGTGCTGCTGGGCCGGCCGGTGATGGATGTGCTGAACGTGTACCTCCACCAGACCGTGGAGTACCAGGACCGGCTGGTGCTGAACGCCCCCAGCGTCTACCAGTTCATCCCCAACGGGGCAAAGCCGGACCCGGTGGCGGCGGGGCGGATCGGCATCATCGCCGCCTTTGTGCTGGTGCTGGTCCTCATGGGGATCGGCTTGATCTTCCGCAACAAGCTGGACAACCGGGCGGCCCTCTCCATCGCCGCCGTGATGGCCGTGGGGGTGCCCTTCTTCCTGCCCCACATGCATGAGCGCTATTTCTACCTGGCGGACATCGTGATGGTGTGCCTGGTGATGATCAATCCCAAGGCGCTCCCGGCGGCCGCCATGGAGTGGTTCAGCTCTATGGCCAGCTACATCGTGTACCTGCGCCTCAAGTACAACTTCATCCTCCACATCGCCGGCAACACCTATGTGATGGCGGTGGAGGCCGGGCTGATGCTGGCGGCCCTCATCTGGTCTGCGGTGATCATGGGCATGGAACTGAGCCGGGCATACAAGAGCCTGCAGCTGGGGGCCGGCGGCGCAGCTGTGGCCGCTGGCGCCGCCCCCAAGAAGGGGAAGAAAGCCGCCAAGGGGGAGAAAGTGCCCAAGGCGGAGAAGGACTCCAACGCAGACAAGAAGGCCAAGGCTTCCGAGGAGCATGATGCCGCTGAGAGACCAGACGCAGGCCAGGCGGCAGAGAAAGACGAGAAGCCGGAGAAGCCCGCGGGCGCGGCCAAGAAGAAGCCCGGCCGGCGGCTGGCTAAGAACAAGAAGGAGACGAAACCGGCGGCCAAATCCGAGCCCGCTGGAGAGGCAGCGCAGGGGGCCGGATCGGAGAGCGAGCCGGAGGCGGAGACTGCGCCTGCGATCCCGTCCAACGGCAGGATCAAACTCCCCGGGGCGGACAAGCTGCCTGAGGTGTGGAGCCTCGACATGCCGGACGAGGACGAGCTAGCGGCCGATGTTGGAACAGAGAGAGACCGTGCGCAGCCCGGGGCAGAGCACCCCGCAGAGGTTGCAGACAAAGAGGAGGACTGAAGCGATGAGACTGGTGTCCTGGAATGTGAACGGCCTGCGGGCCTGTCTGGAAAAGGGCTTTCGGGCGTCCATGCTGGATCTCGACCCGGATGTGATCTGCCTGCAGGAGATCAAGATGGTGAAGGGCCAGGCGGATGTGGATCTGCCGGGGTACCAGGAGTACTGGTACTCCGCGGAGAAAAAGGGGTACTCCGGAACCGCCATCTTCACCCGGCAGGAGCCCATCTCCGTGTCCTTCGGCATGGGCATTGAAAAGCACGACCACGAGGGCCGGCTCATCACCATGGAGTTCCCGTCCTTCTGGCTGGTGAACTGCTACACCCCCAACGCCCAGGAGGGCCTGGTGCGGATTGAGTACCGGATGCAGTGGGAGGACGATCTGCTGGAGTACCTGCAGAGCCTGGACAGGACCAAGCCGGTGGTGTACTGCGGGGACCTGAACGTGGCCCATGAGGAGATCGACCTGAAAAACCCCAAGACCAACCGGGGCAACGCCGGCTTCTCCGATGAGGAGCGGGAGAAGATGACCCGGCTGCTGTCCAGCGGCTTTGCAGACACCTTCCGCCGGCTGCACCCGGACAAGACCGGGGCGTATTCCTGGTGGAGCTACCGCTTCCGGGCCCGGGAGAAGAACGCCGGATGGCGCATCGACTACTTCATCGTGTCCGATCGGTGGATGGACCGGGTACAGGCCTCCTCCATCCACCCGGACATCTTCGGCAGCGACCACTGCCCGGTGTCCCTGGACCTGGACGTGGAGGGCTAAATGGCCAGGCTGATGCGCGGTGTGCGTTGCGGACCGCCTCTGTGCAACGTCTGCAGCGGGATGGAGTGCCCAGCACAGGGTGAAAACGATAGACAGCCGCTGAGAGAAAGCTGTAAAGGGTAAGACATAGACAGATCTTGAGATAGCATACAAAAACGGCACGGCGCAGAGGCGCCGTGCCGTTTTGAATATCAGCCCACCGGGGTGGTGTCCAGGGCGAAGGTGTCCAGCATCAGCCCCTTGGCGCTGAGCTCTTCCGGGGTCTCCTCCCCGATGCCGCCCAGCTCCATGAGGATGCTGCCGCTGCCGCAGGGGATCACATGGACGAAGACCGCGCTGTCTTCCGTGTCGTACTGCAGGGTCTTGGTCTGCACCGGCGGATCCCCCAGGCCCCCGTCTGCCACGGAGTCTGCCGGCAGGTCCTTCTGCAGGAGGATGCCGTTTACGGTGTCCTCCGGGGACAGCTCCGGATATCCCACGAGGGAGACGTACACCTTGGGGTTGGTGCGGGAGGTGAAGGAGGCGCCGTCTGCCGTCTCAGTGCATTGGAAGATATCCGGGCGGTACTGGAGCGAGCAGAGGCCGGAGATGCGGTATGTCTCCGGGGGCGCCGTTGCCGGCGGGGCCTCGGTGTTGATCACCAGGGCTGGCGTCTCGGTGGGGGTGACGCTGCTGGCCTCCCCTTTGCAGGCGGCCAGCAGGAGGGTGAGAAACAGAAATAATAGGACAATTTTCGGCTTCATTGACGATCTTCCTTTTTGTGCTGGGGGTATGTCTTATTCTTCCAGGAGGGGCTGCACCAGGGACTCCAGGAGCTCATAGGTAACCGATCCGACTTTGTTGTACACGATGACGCCGTTCGGGTCGATCACCGCGGTCTGGGGCAGCATGGTGGAGCCGTTCAGCCCTGCGATGACGGAGCCATCGTCCTGGGCGAAGGGCATGGTGTACGGCTGGGCGGCCAGGTATTCCTCCACATCGTCTGTGATGAGATCGGAGTGGATGGCGAGAATGACGATGTCCGGGTAGGCCTCGTGGAGCTGCTGGAAGTACGGCAGCTCCGCCACGCACGGGGTGCACCAGGTGGCCCAGAAGTTCAGCACCACCACCTGCCCTCTGTGTTGGGACAGGGTGAAGTCCTCGCCGCCGTAGACCGGGATGGTGAAGTCCGCCGCCAGGTTGCCCACCTCGGCGCCAACGGTGCGGGCATCGGGCGGGGCGGAGGAGACGGGACTGGAGCTCACCGGGGCGTCCGCTGCGGTGGGCACATTGGCTACAACGAGCACCATCGCCAGGGCCACCAGGGCCGCGATCCAGGCGATCCGGCGGTTCTTTCGAAGCTTGTCTGCCCGGGGGGCCTCCTCCATGGCGCTGGCCCGGAGGGTGAGCTTGCCCGCCTGCAGGGAGATGGCGGAGGTGGGGCACACGTCGATGCAGCCGCCGCAGTGGATGCACTCGTGGTCCCCCACATGCCGGATGTCCATCTGGCAGTGGCCCACGCACCTGCCGCAGTGGGTGCACTTGCTCTCATTCACCTTCACGCCCACGATGTTGAACTTGGCAAAGAGGCCGTACAGGGCGCCCAGGGGGCACAGGAACCGGCAGAAGGCCCGATAGACGAAGATACACGCGCTGAGGATGAGCACCAATATGACGAACTTCCGGGTGAAGAGGATGTTCAGCATGGAGAACTTCTCGGCGTTCACCGGGTTGGAGAGCAGCCCGATGGCCCCCTCCAACGTGCCCGCCGGGCAGATGTACTTGCAGAAGGCCGGCACCGGGTACTTCTGGGCGGCATACCACAGGGGGACGATGATCACCAGCACCAGGAGCAGGACGTACTTCACCCAGGAGAGAACACGGGTGACGGCGTTCTTCTTCAGTTTGGGGGTGGGGATCTTGTGGAGCAGCTCCTGGATCAGGCCGAAGGGGCAGAGAAACCCGCAGATGGTGCGGCCCAAGGTGATGCCGAAGAGGGTGAGGATGCCCAGCACATACCAGGGCGCCCGGTTGCCGGTGGAGGCCAGGGCGTTCTGCAGCGCCCCCAGCGGACAGGCCCCGATGGCCCCGGGACAGGAGTAGCAGTTGAGGCCCGGCACACAGAGGTACTTAGACTTGCCGGTGTAGATCTCGCCCTCGATATATCCCTTGATCTGGGCGTTGTACAGCAGCGCTGCATAGAGCTGGATGAGCCGCCGCCTGGAGGGGCGGATCCGCTCCCATAGTGATGTCTTCTTATCCAAGGCCGATACACTCCGTACAGATATTCACGGCTTTTACCAGTACATCCCAGGCGCCGCCGTTGTAGATGCCCAGAAGGATGAGGACCAGGGAGACCGCCAATACCGCCGCCTGGACCGGGACAGGGGACTTGGAAGGCCTGTCTATCGGAGCAGGGGCGCTTTTCGGGGCCTTTTGCATCAGGGCTACCTCTCTCCGGATGCTGCTGCTCTCATAGAGGCTGGCGGCCAATAGCGCGGCAAAGGCGATGAGCAGCCAGGGCAGCAGGGCAAGCAGCATGGCGCCCATGGTCTTCTCCAGATCCCGATCGGCGAAGTGGGAACCCTGGACCAGGTAGACGGCACAGGGGATGGCGCAGAGGACAGAGACCGCGATGGCCGCCATCCACGCGGTGCGGCGCCGCTGCTCCAGTTTCGCAGCATCCGCCGGCAGGGGATGCACCCGGGTTTTCAGGAGGTGCAACATCTCCCGGGGCGGGCAGCTGAGCTTCTCCTGTTTCGGGACGGTGAGCTTCAGCGCGATGCAGACCAGCACCGCTATCCCCCACAGGATCAGGACGGGGGAGAGGGCACCCAGCCGTTCCCCTACGATCTCCCGGGACCACACGGGGTGGATCCGCACCCCGGGAGCGCTGAAGTTCTCCGGCGCGTTGCCGGCCTGATAGATGTCTACGGCCTGCCAGCAGAGCAGCAGACAGACCAGCGCAGTGAGCAGGACCAATGCGATTCGGGTATAGCGCAGGGCTTTTTCCATGTATGGCTCCTTTCTCCAGCTGTCTCACGCGCAGCCGGACTGGTGTTCCAAGCTGCATTATAGTACAGTGCGCTTCAAAAGACAAATCCTTTTTCGACAGTTTCCCAGACTTTTGGAAGTTCCCGAGGTTGGCAGCGGCTGCAGTTTGTCCCCGTCTGTATTGGCGCCTGATACTGCGGCGGCGGGGTTCTCAGAGGGCGCGGAGGCTCTGTACAAGAAAAGACCAGAAATCCAAAAAGAAGAACAAGGTCTTGAAAATGGTGGGGAAAATCTCGTCCAAGCCCCTTGCTTTTCCACTCCCCGTGCGCTAGAATACGCCTCGAGCAGCTGCTCCGGACCAGTGGGCAGGCTGCGGAGGAGAGAAACACAATGGAAAAGGAGGACACCTGGCCATGAGAAGAAGAATTCTGGCCCTGCTGCTGTCTGTGGCCGTGTTTGCGCTCTGCCTTGCCGGCTGCGGCGGGGACAGCGCCGCGCCCACCGATCCCCCGGCCACAGACGCCCCGGAGGCACCCGGTACCGCCGAGGAGGACGTGCCGGAGGGCCAGTCTGCATACACCCTGATCTACCGAGACCAGAACGGGGATCCGGTCCCCGGCCTCACCGCCAACATCTGCGATGACGATGCCTGCACCCCCATGGTGACCGATGAGAACGGCACCATCCACTTCGTCCAGGCCAGCTTCGCCTATCACATCCAGGTGCTGAAGGTCCCAGAGGGCTATGATTTCGACCGCTCTCAGGAGTTCTACACCGAGGCCACCGGCGGCACCTACGAGTTCACGGTTACCAAGAACTGAGCCGTGGCGCTCCCCCAGGGACAGAGGCGAGCCAGAGAGGGCTTTCTATCGGCTAAAATGGGGTCCCGCCCAGGGACAAACAGCAGCACCGATGCCAGGCAGGCGATCTGCCCGGCATCGGTGCTGCTGTTTTTACTGATAGACTGCGGAGACAGTGGAATCAGCTGCAGGGAGAGAGACTGGCGGGTGCCGCGCCGTCCGGCTTTGCGGCAGGTTCGGGAGGCTGGCGCTTTCCGCCATGTGCCGCAAGGATACAGCCCTGCCCAGGGAGACCCTGGGCAGGGCTGCACTTTTCTGCGCTGGCAGGTACCGGCGCTCAATACAGCTCGTAGGAGCTGCAGAACTGGTACAGGATCCAGGCCAGATCCTTCCGGAGGGAGTCGTCATCGGAGCCCAGCCGGTCCCCTGCGGCCTGCAGGTATCCGCTGCCCATGGCCCAGCGCATGGCGTCCATATAGCACTCGTCCACATCGCCGTAGTCCGCAAAGCCGGAGAGGTCCGCCCGCTTGGACACGTCCAGGCCGCGGTACCGGGCGTAGTTCATCAGGATGGTTACCAGCTGTTCCTTGGTGATCTTGGTGTCCGGGTAGAAGTGGCCGGCCCCGTCCCCGGAGACGATGCCGTTGGCGTTGGCCCAATTCACCCCGTTCTGATACCACTCCGCCGGACAGTCTGTGAACTGATTGGGGACGAGAGACACGGGGGAGCCGGACATGTTCCAGAGCAGCACCACGATCATGCTGCGGGTGCAGGTGCCGTCCGGGTCAAAGGTGGTGGGGGAGGTGCCGGCCACCAGGCTGTGGTGGTACATGTAGGCCACGGCATCGAAATACCACTCCTGGGCGGGGACGTCTGTGAAGGGCACGGCCTCCTTCGCCCCGCAGCGGATGCAGGCCCCGTCCTCATAGGTGTGGCCCAGGGGCTCGGAGGCGTACTCCATGCTCCACTTGCCGCAGACGGAGCAGATGTACCGGACCAGGCCGCCCTCTGTGCAGGTGGCGGGCTTGATCTCGGTGCGGAGAGAGAAGTCGTGGCCGGGAGCCGGGATCTCTGTGACCAGCTCAAAGCCGCAGTCCAGGCAGACCTGGAGGTCCGCGCCGGGCTCGGTGCAGGTGGCCTGTTCCTTGTGGAACACGGCGGAGAAGTGGTGCTCGCCGGTGGAGGGGAGGACCACCTCCTCGGTGTGGCCGCAGACGGTGCAGGTGACGGTCTGCAGGCCGTCCTCCTGGCAGGTCCGCTCCTTGATCACCGTGGGGGCGCCGTACTGGTGGGTGGCCGCCGCGGCAACGGTGCGTTGCTCCTGGGCGCCGCAGGTCTGGCAGATGTAGGTGAGCAGACTCCTCTGGGTGCAGTCCCCGGTGCCGCTGGGAACCGCCTCCCCAAACCGGTGGCCCAGGGCGGGGATCGCCGCGGCGGGCTGCAGGGTCTGTCCGCAGTCCTGGCAGAAGACGCCGCCGGTGCTGCCGTCTGTGGTGCAGGTGGCATCGGTCTGGTTGGCGAGAGAGGTGTGGCTGTGGCTGCAGATCCTGAGGGCGCTGGGCGTGAGGCCCTCCGTGTTCTCAGCCTCTTTCCCACCGGCGGAGACAAAGGACACCTGCACCAGGGTAACCCCCATGGGCACGTCTGCGGCGGAGAGGGTGAAGCTGTTCTGGCCGTTGACGGCTGGTGAGACCCCGTTGTTGGCGATCACCCGGTCCACGGCATACCCCTCCGGCGGCTGGATGGAGACCGTCACCGTCTCATCCACAGACAGGGAGACGATGGCGCCGGAGGTGGCGTTGTCTTTGCCGCCCACCCGGCACTGAAGGTTGCCGCCATCCTCGGCCACCAGCACCACCGTGCGGCTCTCTTTCGGGGCTTTCTCGGTGTCCACTTCCACGATCATCACCGGGTCCATGCCGCTGCAGGTGAGAATCAGCCCATTGGGGGTCTTCACCGCCGGGATCTCCGCCGCCCCGCTGAGAAGGCCATCGCTGCCCCGGTTCAGCTGGAAGGCCCGGAATCCGTTGGCGCTGGAGGCGCCCTCGGGGAAGGGGGCCAGGACGTGGAACGGGGTGTCCATGTCCGTCACCGTCCAGCCGCAGAGATCGGCGAAGGACAGGGACAGGAGGGAGGTGGCCAGCATGTCCTCTTTCGGCATCTGGAGATATGGCACCAGATTCATGGCTGCGGTGTACACGGCGGCGTATGCCGGGTGCGTGGCGGTGAGCACGGAGCCGGTGAAGGACAGCCTGCCGTCCAGGGAGACATGGCGCATGGCCGCCGCCAGGTCTTTCAGGTACTTGTCCTCCCCGTCCGGGTCCTTGCAGGCGATGCGGGAGAGGTCCAGGGAATCGATGCTGTCCAGGAGGATGGGGCTGCTCCAGGGGCTCCAGAGGTTGGCGTCCGGCTGGCTCGCGGACTCTGCTGTTGGCTGGGAGACGGAGACAGACCAGGGCTGGGCCAGTTTCCCGGAGCGGGTGCCCGCCAGACCCTCCACCTGGAAGGTGTATGTGAGGCCGCCGTCTGCTGGATCGGTGCTGGGATCCCAGGGGAAGGAGACCCCGTCCACCGGGCAGATCTCGATGGAGTGGCTGTGCTCCTGGGCACAGGCCCAGTGCCACTGGAGGACATCCGGGTCTACGAGGCCGTTGTGGTCCTTGTCGAAAGAGGACCAGCCCTGGAGGGAGACGGCTTCGGCGTTATCGCCGGCTGCTGTCTTGGTAGCGGTATAGCGGACCTGGATGGACTGGTTGTATACCTCCTGGTCCGGGCTGGCCCAGGTGGTGCCGTTGGGGGTGGGGCGGATCAGGTCATCATCGAAGGAGACGGCGAGGTTGTATGTGGCGCCGGCGGCCACGGTGCCCAGGTGAGAGAGGCTGTGGGCGCTCACCTGGGGTGCGGAGCCGGTGGCGGGGGCGGCGCTGTTATAGAGCAGCGGGGTGGTGCCCAGGATGTCTGTGCCGTTGCCGGTGTAGAGGCCGTCCTCCGGGGCCTTGGCGGTTACCGCGAACTGCAGGTATGCCCCGGCGCCGGTGGTTACCAGGAGGCCGCCGTCTGCGTCCAGGCAGAAGCTGCTGTTTTTGGCCACAAGTGCCTCGGCGTACTCCCAGCTGTCTGCGGGGGAGAGTGTGCCGTCCGGGAGGGCGGAGAGCCTGCGGACCAGGATGTGGAGGCCATCTTCTGTCAGGGACTCAGCGCCCCGTCCCCGGAAGCTCACCTGCCAGCCGTCCTTGTTCTCCGTTTGCGTGGCTTTCAGGACGATGGCATCCGGCAGGGCGGAGGAATCCAGAGAGGTGCCGGTGATCTGAGGGATCGTGAATACGGTGCTGCCCACGGTGTAGCTGCTGTCTGCGTGCCAGAAGAGGCCGGTCTCATCCAAGCCTTTCAGCAGGGCGAGGTCGTTTTCCCCGCCGTCCACCCCGGGGGTGGAGGTGCCGGCGATGCTGCCGTCTGGGCTGAGCCGGACGGGGTCGTCCCAGGCGGCGTCCAGCATGTACCACGTGCCGGCCACCTGCACCGCGTTCCACAGCCGGACTTCCACGCCGTTCTCTGTGGCGCGGGTGCCCCAGAGCAGTACGTTGGGCAGGCCCATGATCTGCAGCACGTATTGCACCGCCCGGGCGTAGCCGTTGGCGTTGCCCTCGTGGGTGAGCAGGGCGCTCGCGGTGCCGAGAGAGGAGATGTTGGCCTCGGTGCAGACCGTCTCATTCCGCTGGCTGATGGTGCGGATCACCTGGTCGTGGACGTACTGGATCTGCCGGGCGGTGCGGTCTGCCTGGGAGAGGCCGGTGCTGTCCAGAGCGCCGGCCTCGATGCCGATCTTCCGGGCGGCGTTCATCAGGCTGTCCTGGATGGCGGTGACGTCTGCCTTTGTGAGGCTCACCCCGTCCATGTGGAAGCTGCCGCTGCCGCCGGGGCCGAGTACGGCGTGGTACTTGCCGTCCTTGTCTGAGAAGATCCGCAGGGTGAGCCGGCTGGTGTCTATGTAGCAGGCGGCCGGGTGATCCATGGAGAAGGCGTATTTCGCCGCGGCAAAGTCCTGCATCAGGTTCTGATTGCCGCTGAGATATGCGGCGATCCCCTCCTGAGAGACCGGGGCCACCGTGCCCTGGCCGATGGGGACGGTGAGGTCCACGGAGGCCGCCCCGTCCTGGAGGGTGCCGTTTTGGAAGAGTACATTGAGGGCATCGTAGATCCGCCGCCCCTGGCCGCTGAGCTGCCGGCCATACCAGTCTGTGCAGCGGTCTACGGTGTCCGCGGCGTCTGTGGCGGCAGCCGGGAAGACCACCAGGCCCGCCAGCATCGCCAGGGCCAGGAGAAGGGCTGTGAGGGTTCGTTTCATCGGGACAAACCACCTTTCAAAAGTTTGCCGCGCCGAGATGGCAGGGCAGGGGAGAGGTTGGAGGGTCTAGGGGGACTGTGAAGGGATTTCCCTTGAATGGCCCCGCTTTGGAAGGGTTTTCAGGTATTGCTCCAGCACATCTGGGGGGATCTCGTCTGCGCCTGAGATGAAATAGTCCCGTGTCCAGAGCTGCGGACATTTGCCGGGCAGAAATTCCTGCCGGAGGATGGCACCGGTGCCGCGCTTCACCAGCCGCATCACATCGGCCGGTCCCAGACGGGGCGGGGCGTGTACCAACATCCTGCAGTAGTCCTGCCCGCACTCCAGGTCTATCAGGTCGATGTCGTTCTGTGCGCAGATTTGGACGGTGAGGGCGGTGAAGCGATCTCTCAGCCCATCTATCAGGAAGACCTTTCTGCGATAGCGCGGACAGAACACGAAGTGATAGGTCATCGTGGAGACAGCGGCGCTGCGGTTGGCGTTCATGTATCTAAAATAGCATATTTCAGATACAAATGCAACCCCTTTTTTCCAGGACTCCCCTTTTTTCGGCGGTTTTTCGGGAGATGTGGCGGATCTCATCCTGGTGGGAACTGCGGGAGGGCGAGGTTGTGGGACAGGGAGACCACAGGACTGGGATGCCGGAAAGCCTTGAGACCGCAGAGAAGGTGGGAGATTAGGCATTTCCGCAGCAGAGAGTTTCAAGGCAGTCCCCTGCTGTCTGAGGTTGCCGATGGGACGGTATGGAGTATCTTTGCGAAGGCTTGCGATTTCACGCGAGGAGCATGTGTGGACGCAGGCAGTGGGCAGACCGATGGAGTGCTGTTGCCGGACGCGGGTAGCTGGAAGCGGGAAGGTTGAACCCTGGAGGCCGCAGGTGCCTGGCTATTTTGGGGGGCGAGACAGCTTCTGCTTGCTGTGTGAAAAAATCCTTTACAGCTCTTATGACTTAAGAATAAATGAGGCACTTCTGGCTGAAACCGCATGTGCATCATGAGCCTGGCCCTCTCATGGACTGGTGATCGGGCGCTTCCCCAGGGATCAAGACTGCCGCATGCCGCACCATAGACGCCACAAGCCCATGTGGACCGGCGAACTTGAGGACGGAGAGCGCATATACAGGGGGATCCTCGGGGCTGACGTGCACCCAGGGACCAGCCTGAGAGAGGACTACCGGGCGGAGCGAGATCCGGAGAACGTTTCAAAGATTCCGCTGAAACTTAATACTCCTGTAACATCTCACCGCGAACTTCTGCAATACCTGCCGGGTATCCTATGTCTTGCAAGTGGCGAACTTCTTTTTCATTCTATCCTCCATTCTTTTTTAGACCGGGACATCGTGTTCCGGTCCCTTTTTTGCCCTGATGGAGGAAAAAACTGGAATCTTGCGCGGACAGGTGCGCTGATGGTATCGCTTTGGTGCAGCCCCTTCCGCTCTGGACAGAGAAAACGCCTCCCCTTCGGAATCCGAAGGGGAGGCGTTGGTGAGACAGCCTATTCCGCTTTGTCTGTTACGATCATGTTGGGCCAGCGGTGCTCGATGAAGGCGTCATCATAGCGGTCGTCCAGAAAGCGCTCCACGATGCCGTGGGGCTCCGGGGAGACAGCCCGAACGTTGTACCGGATCATGGCCGCCGCGGTGAGTAGCCCGTTGCAGAGCATGGCGAAGACCACCACCCAGGTGGCGATCTTGCCGGCCACCGGAGGCACCTTTTCGATCACCCTGTCCATGGGCGGGTAGATGTTCTTCACCCAGATCAAGGCCAGCAGCCCCCAGAAGAACATGAACAGCACGTTGGTGCGCCCGCCGATGTTCAGGGGCATGTTCGAGTAGTCCCAGAACACGGTGCCGAAGACCAGCTCGGTGAAGACGCTGCAGAGGTACTCATAGGCGCCGCCGATGAAAAAGCCGCCCAGGAAGACCCAGCGGTCTGATTTCTCCGCCAGCCGGTGGAGGGAGACGGTGAGCACCACGGCGCCGATGCCCCAGACGAAGCTGAAGGGGCCGTACAGGACGCTGGAGCGGTTCATCCACTCCCCATCCACGAGACCGCAGTAGAAGGTCTCCACGATGTCCCCCAGGAGAGCGCAGATCAGAAAGACCCAGACCAGCTTGTCCAGGCAGATGCCCTTGGCGAAGGTGTATTTCCCCTCCGCATCCTGGGCGTTCTCAATGCCGGGGTATGCCTTGCGGAGACGGCGCCAGATGTGGGAGGAGATGCGGTCTGCCAGGTTCTGGGTCTTGCCCATCTTTTGGGCCGCCCGCACCTCCGGGTTTTCGCCCCGGTGGACGGCGATCTCCATGACGATAAAGTCCAGGGCCAGGAGAACTGCGGCCACATAGACGATGATCTCGATCACGAGATGGGGGACGAGGAGCAGGAAGGTGGCCAGCACCGGGTGGATGATGTAGTAGCAGAGAAGGTAGAGGACATCGATCACGATGGCGGAGATCCACTCCTGAGCGGAACTGGGGATGCCGCCCCGGCCGGTGGACTCCCACACGGTGTTGCCGCTGATCCGGTGGGTGAAGGCGTTGGTGAGGCTGCGGATCACGCTCAGCAGGACGAAGGTGATCACAAACTGCAGGACCAGGTGGCCGTCCAGGGTGGGCAGGACCTGTACCAGGATGGCAAAGGTGATGCCTGCGGGCAGTGAGATGGGCAGGGTGATGAGCCCGCGGTTGACAAAGCGGCGGTTCTGGATGGAATACCAGGCCGCCTCAACTGCCCAGGCGGCGAAGCCGTACACGAGGATGTACAGGAAGAAATCAAACAGGGATTGGGCCGTCATGGAAATTCTCCTTCCGTGGGATGCTGAAGGGGATTTTACCAGATCTATCAAGATAAGACAAGCGGAATTTACACGATTCGAGGGATGGAAGACAAAAATTGCGGAAATGGAAAAATGATAAAGGAAAATTGCGGAAGCTTTAGAGAATTTGTGTTAGAAGGCCGCAGAAAGGGCAGACGCGTAGCAGAAAGAACAGTTGCGCATTGGAATGAGCAGGAGAAGGATTTGGACGGCGAAGGAGACGGGATCCATGCGGAGGCGGTACTGGGATGCGGAGAAGTGGTTGATGCTGAGGCCAGTGCGGGTGTGGGAACGGGAAACAGACTGGCCGCGCTAGTTATTGCACTATTTTTGGAATGCTTGCCCAGAGAAAGTGGCGCGTACAATCGCAGTGGCTGATCTGGGGCAGCCTGAGGGGAAACAAGGCCATTGAGACAGTTTTGGCAGGGCCTTTCGGGGCAACCTGGCTTATCTGCATAGAGGATATGACCTTTCCCCATAAGTTCATTGGAACTTCAAGAACCACGGCTTTTCAGAAC
>CANRFN010000041.1 GCA_947629915.1 uncultured Oscillospiraceae bacterium
GGCCTCCCGGCTGATGGCGTTGATGGCCTCTCGCACCTCGTCCAGGCCGGCGGTATTTCCCCCGGACATGGTCTGATACGTCATGACGATCCTTTCCACTTCTTCCCCCGGTGGGTTCTCGGACACGCAGCCCGCTGTCACCGCCGCCAGCAGAAGGCACACGGCCAGGACAACTGCAACTCTCTTCATCGTTCCGCAGTGTGCACCCGGAAGAAGACCACATCGTTCACCCCCAGCTCCGTCTGGAGGGTGAGAACGCCGTTTTCATACTGGAAGGAGCAGGGTTCATCCACCACAGCGCTGCGCTCCGTTAAATCTCGGATCTCCGCCCGATTCAGGGAGATGGGGGACCCCATCTCCTCCCAGAGGCGCAGGGGGTTGCCGTGGGTCTCGTCGATCCGGCGGACAGTAACGGCTTTCGGGGCGGCATCCAGTTCCAGTGCCACAGTGGCCGGCTCCTTGGGCAGGTCCAGGTTCTTCATTTTCTGCCGGAACAGCAGGACCTGCATCTCGCCGGGGGCCTGGAATGCGGCGATGCCGATCTCTCCACGGGTGGCATCCGGACCCAGATCCAGGCGGGTGTCCCCGGCGTCCGCCAACATCTTCATGGCGTGGTACACCGGCTTTGGAATGCCGTTCTGGGTCAGCATGCCGAAGCCCCCGTGGAACTCCTGGGGGAAGGGGTGGAGCTCCTCAAAGATGTCCGAGAAGCACCAGACGGAGCTGCCGTCCAGGTTGTCTGCCACATCCAGGGCGGTCTTTACATCGTAGGCCGCCGCCTTGCGGGTGTCGTTGGTGTAGGCGGAGAAGATGGCGTTCTCGTTCCACTCGGTGTAGTAGAGGGGCAGATCCCCGGCCTGCCGGCGGGCCACGGCGGAATTGCGGAGGAAGGTGTCGTTGGGCAAGTCTGTGGTCTCAGACTTGTCCGGCATTAGCATGCGAAAGCCGTTGAGGAAGGTCTTGTCCTCCACTGCGTCCAGCGCCGCAGTCATCTTCTCCATCAGCGGCCGGAACGCCTCCGGGTCGCTGGCATGAGGTGCACTGCCATCGCTCTCCGGGCCGCCCTGGTCCTCCACCCCGCCCAGGGGATCTCCGGCGTACTGGTGGGTGCTTACGAAGTCCACGGGGACCTGGTTTTCTTTGCAGAACTGGAGGAAGGCGGTGATCCACTTGCTGTTGGAGGTGGCGGGGCCGCCCACCCGGATGGCGGGGTCGATATCCTTGATAGCCCGGACGGTCTCTTCGTAAAGGGTGAAATACTCCTCTTGGGAGCCGTTCCAGAAGGCCATGGGCAGATCCGGCTCGTTCCAGACCTCAAAATACCACTGCTCCACCTCCTCCGCCCCATAGCGGTGCAGGAGAAAACGGAGAAACGCCTGGATGTAGTCCCGCCAGGCGGCCCAGTCCGCCGGCGGCACGATGAGGGGCTTGTAGAAGAAGCTCCCCTCCCTGGGACGTCCATCCTCCACTGCCAGCTTTTTCGGCATGAAAGACAGCTCCACAAAGGGCTTCATCCCTGCAGACAAAACGTTATCGTAGGCCGCGCCGCAGGCGTTGAAGTTGTACTCCGGAAATGCCTGGGCCGCGGGAAGCGGCATCTGCATGGAGAGGTCGTTGAAAGTGCGCATGTCATCGCAGAAGATGCCGTGAAAGCGGACCCGCTCAATGCCCAGGGTGTCGTGGATGAATTGCAGCTGCCGGGTGTAGTCTGTGCGCAAAGCCAACAGAGCGTGGCCGGATCCCACACAGAACTGCCAGTGCTTCTTGTGAGGAATAGTAGGGGTATCTCTTGAAATGTGAAATTGCATGATAATCCTCTCCGTTTATTGATTGGAATACCGCTTCTGGTACTCCCGCGGGGTCATTCCGTAGACCTTCTTGAACTGCTCACTGAAATAGGAGTAGTTGGAGAAGCCCACACTGCCGGAGACCGCGGCGATGCTCATCTCTTTCTTCTTCAGCAGTTCTCCGGCCAAAGCCATGCGGCGCTCCAGGATCACCTCCGGAATACTCTTCCCGTACTTCTTTTTGAACACCCGGGTCAGGTGGTCCGGGCTCACGTACGCCAGGGCAGAGAGCTGCTTTACGCTGAGCTCCTCGTCCAGGTGGGCGGCGATGTAGTCCATGGCTACGCCGGCGGCATCGGAGGTATTGGGCTTGTTCTTCTGGGCCACAGAGTCCACATACTGCTGTCCCAGATTCTCCATGCGGGTCCGGCGGGAGCGCTCCTCCGCGGCATCGATGGCGTTTTGCAGGATCCCCGTGAGGGCGTCATACCGCACCGGCTTCAGCACATACTCCAGGCAGTTCAGCTTCACCGCCTGCCTGGCGAAGTCGAACTCATCGTGGCAGGAGAGGATCACGCACTGCGTCCCGGGGCTATGCTTGTTCACGTAGTCCACCAGCTCCAGCCCGCTGCCGTCCGGCATCTCGATGTCGCAGAGGAGCACATCGATAAAGCTGCTCTGGAAGGCCTCCAGGGCCTGGTTGTAGCTGTACGCCTTCAGGACGCTGTCGAAGGAGAGCTTGTCCCAGTCCACGCCGTCCAAAATCCCTTGCACGGCAAACATCTCATCGTCCACGATCAATAGCTTCATGTGTCCTCCATCTCCCGATACGGTATTTTCAGGATCATGCTGGTTCCCTCGCTGGGGGCACTGTCTATCTCAAAGCTGGCCTTCTCGCCGTAGAAGAGTTCAACACGGCGCATGCTGTTCCAGATGCCGATGTGCTTGTTCCCCGCCGGGTCCACGTAGGGCTCGCCGCTGCGGAGCTTTTCCAGGATCTCGGGGGCGATGCCGTTGCCGGAGTCGCTCACGGCGATGAGCACCTTGTCCTCCTCCCGCTTGATGTCCAGGAGGATTTCCACGGTCTTGCCGGGGCTCAAAGCGTGCTTCATGGAGTTCTCCACGAAGTTCTCCACCAGAAGGGGCGGGATCAGCGCCCGCTCGCAGGGCGCCTGGACCTTGGAGGTGTAGTGGAAGGCGCCGGGGTGGCGGATGGCCTGGATCTCCACGTAGTTCTCAATGAATGCGATCTCCTTGCCCAGAGGCACAAAGTCATCATTCTTCCGGAGCACATAGCGGAAGTACTGGACCAGAAGGAGGCTGTAGTCCTGAATCCGCTGGTAGTCCTTGGACTGGGCCAGGGCAAAGATCAGGTTGTACGAATTCAGCAGCATGTGGGGGTTCACCTGCAGCCGCAGATTGTCCAGTTCAGTCCGCACCAGCTGCACATCCCGCTCCCGCAGCCGCTTCTGCTGCTCGGCGCTCTGGTCGAAGGCGTCAAAGAGCAGGAGCATCTCATCGCTGTAGCGCAGGCTCGTCTCGTGGATCCGGTAGTCCTCATTGCCGTCCCGCAGCTCGTTGAGGGCATGGGCCAGCCGGTCTGTGGGCTCCAGCACCTCAATCCGCAATATCTTGTAGATCAGAGGCAGGAAGAAGAGACACCCCAGGGACAGGGTCAGAAGGACCCACACGATGGCGGGGATCGCCGGAGCGGCGTTGAGCCGCGGGTATCGCACGCACACCGCGAGGTCGGTCATCTTGGAGCGCCAGGTGATGGCCTCATCCCGGATGCTACCGGCGGTCAACCGTTCAAAGTCCCGGTCCGTGGGCTCCAGGGCGCCATCGCGGCCCAGGATGTCCGTGCCGTGGGTGGTGAGGAGGTATACCGTGCCCCGGTCGTCCCAAGTGGCCTCCAACGCGTTGTACACGCACTCCGCCGCATCGATGAGGTAGCCGATCTTGCAGCTGCGGTAGGGATAGGTGCGGCACAGGTAATCCCGCCCGCCTACATCCCGCATCTCGAAGTCCAGAGAGCCGGTATCCGCGGCAAACATCTCCACTTCAGCCGTGATGCGCTCCCGCTCTGCCGTGTCCAGGGTGTCGCCGTAGTACTTGATGTAGCTCTTTTCGTGGGCGCTGTCATAGAGGTAGACAAAGCCGGGCAAGCCCAAGTGGGAGTACCACCGCCCCAGATCTCCGATCATGTCGTAGGGAAGCATGGCGTCTCCGATGCCGTCCTCAGCGTTGATCTCCGTGAGATACCGCCGGGCGAACTCGTCCGCGTAGTGCTCCACGCTCACCGCGTCCCGCTCCACCCGCTCCATTCCCAGGTCCAGCTCGTGAAGCGCCCGGTCCCCGGCCTGCTCGGCAAAGCGCACCAGCACCGTGAAAGACAGGGCGATGAGGGAGATGGAGATGGGCAGGAAGGTCACCAGGATCAGGGTCATGATCCGGGGCCGCAGATTGCGCTTCATCTTCTCCGGCATATAGCGGTATATGTCCAAATCCGTCCCTCCTACTGGTCATTGTTTGCCTATTTTAGCACAACGAAAAGAGAATTCCCACAGGAATGTGAGAATTCTCTTTCCGTTTTTTGCTGGTTTTTACCCGATCAGCCCTTGATGCCGCCTGCGATGACGCCCTTCTCCAGTTTATCCTGGAAGAACGGGAAGGCGATGACGATGGGCGCAGTGGCCGCCACGATCACAGCGAACTGAATCAGGTAGCGGGAGTAGTCCGGGTTGGCGGTGTTCAGGAAATTGGCGTTGTCTGCCGTGATCTGCTGGATCCACAGCTGGAGGGGCCAGAGGCTCTTCTTATTGGGGACATAGATGGAGGCAGGCAGCCAGGAGTTCCACTGGCTCACCACGGAGTTCAGGATGATGACGTAGCCGAGGTTCATGGCCTGGGGCAGGGCCACCTGGAACATGGTGCGCCAGTGGCCGGCGCCGTCGATGGTGGCGGCCTCATACATCTCCTTGGGAACGCCGTTGAAGGAGTTCATCATCATGATCATGAACATGGCGTTGGTGCAGCCGGGGACGATCAGCGCCCAGGGGGTACCAACCCAGCCCAGGGCCCGGATCACCATGTAGGTGGGGACCATGCCGCCGGAGAAGAGCATGGTGAACATGATAAGGCCGGTTACAATGGGCTTCATCTTGCTCTTCCGGGAGAGGGCGTAGCCGGTGATGGTGGCCAGGACAAAGCCCAGGCCCGTGGAGGCCACCGTGTAGAAGATGGAGTTCAAAAAGCCCCGGACCACGCTGGCGTTTTTGAAGATCAGCTTGAAGCCGTCCAGGGTGACGCCGCCCACCGGGAGCAGCACCAGCCCCTCATGGGCCAACAGGGTCTTGCCGTCTGAGATGGAGGACATGAGAACGTGCCACATGGGGATGACGGAGCAGAAGGCCACCAAGGCGCAGAGGGTATAGACGATGACATCCACCACATGGTCCGCAGCGGATGGGGTCTCTACCATATGGCTTTCCCAGGAGTCTTCCTCTCTCTTTTTCTTCTTTGCCATATCGGTCTCTCCTTTCTCAGAACAAAGATGTGTCGCTGAGCTTGCGGCTCAGGCTGTTGGAGATGATCAGCAGCGCAGTGCCCACCACGCTCTGGAAGAGGCCGGAGGCCGCAGACAGGGAGTAGTTGGTGGCGCCGGCGGAGAAGGCCATGCGGTAGGTGTAGGTGTACACCGTATCGGCCACGTTGTACGTAGAGGGCATATAGAGCAGCAGGATGGAGTCAAAACCGGTGGAGAAGCTGAGGCCCACGTTCAGCACCAGCATCATGATCACCATGGGCATGATGTTGGGCAGGGTGATCTTCAGCAGTCTCTGCAGACGGTTGGCCCCGTCGATGGCGGCCGCCTCGTGGAGGTCGCCGGAGACCTGGCTGATGGCGGCCACATACATGATGGAGCCCCAGCCTACACTCTGCCAGATGCCCATCATCAGGTAGATGATCCAGAAGACGGGGATATTGTTGTTGGCCAGCCAGTTCTGGTTCTCCGCGCCGAACAGGGTGAAGAAGAGGGTCAGGGGGCCGTCCTTGGCCAGGAACTGGGTCACCAGGGAGGCCACAACCACCGCCGCCACGAAGTTGGGCAGGTAGGAGAAGGTCTGGACAATGCGCTTAAACCCTTTGTGCCGGAGCATACTCAGGAGAAAAGCAAAAATGATGGGCGGGAAGAAGCCGAGGGTACATTTGATCAGGGCGATGCACACGGTGTTGCGCAGGGCGGTGAGAAATTCCTCGCCGCTGAACAATTCGATGAAGTGCTTCAAGCCCACAAACGGGGATCCGAAGAAGCCGTCAATGACGTTGTAGTCCTCAAATGCCATGATGATGCCGAACATGGGGATGTAGTGCAGCACGACTTCATAGACCAGGATTGGGACGAACATGATGTACAGGGCCCAGTTCTTTTTGAAATCGAAGGCCCAGCTTTTCTTGTACTTGGGGTCGTTCAGGCGTTCCGCCTGGGATATCGCTTTTGCCACTGGATTCACCGCCTATTTTGATTTTTGTTCCGTCCCGGCCCCGTCAGGGCCGGGACGGCTGATCGCAGAAAGGTTCGTTGCTTCGAATCAGGCGAAGGGATACTGGTCCACGTAGGGCTGGAAGATATCGCTGGCCTTCTGGTAGTTGTATTTCGCGAGGGCCTTGCACCAGACACCCCAGTCATCGTCGCTGGTGATGTCCTTGGCGCCAGTGATGAAGTTCACGGCGTTATTGGTCATGTACTCCAGGGCGTGGGACTGGATCTCGGTAACCGTCTGGGTGTCCTCGGCTGTCATCATGTTGGTAGTAATGGAGCCCTGGAAGAAGGCGGTATTCGGGTACTTCACCCACTGGTCCAGAGATGCCTGGTAGGTGTCCGCAAGGCCCAGATCCACGTTTGCCACCAGCTGCAGGCCGGGGGCCTTGTTAAAGCCGCAAGCCGTGCCCAGACCGCCGCTGTCCTGGGCAAGGATCGGATCTTTCTCATACTTGCCCTCGTCATTTACAAAGTAGCAGCCGTTGGGCATGCCGTAGTCCGAATAGAAGGTGTTGTCGCTGAGCTCTGCCACCTGGTCCGCATTCAGGCCCAGGGTCTTGATCAGGGCGCCCTCTTCGGCATAGAACTGATCCAGGTATGCACAGAGGGTGTCCAGATCCTTCTCTGCGGCCTTGGGGGTGATCAACACGCCGCCGGAGACCAGGTCACCACCCATGACGCAGTTGGGTGCCTTGCCCTGGCAATCCGCATCGCCGTAGATGTCATTGATGGGATAGGGGGCGGCCGCCACAAAGATACCCTCGGTATAGCCGCCGTCCTTCATGTCCATGCGGCCGCCGAGCTTGGACTGCTCGCCGTTGAACATGCCCACTTTGCCCTGCCGGACCGCTGTCTCATCGATCTGGTAGAAGGCATCGCTGGTGCGCTGATAGAAGTCCTGGTCCAGCCAGCCCTTCTCATACCAGGCGTGCATGCACTCCAGGTAGGCCCGGAAGTACTTCTGGTCCCCGCCGAACTGGACCTTGCCGTTCTCGTCCTGGTACCACAGGTTCACGCCGCCGCCGAAGCAGGAGAGCAGGCCGCCGGACCAGGTGAAGCCGGGATAGTAAATGCTCATGCAGTAGGAGTCATCGATGCCCAGATCTGCCATGGCCTTTTCAAAGATCTCGAACATCCACTCCCAATCGGAGATGTAGATGGGGTCGGGGCCGCCGGAGGGGAAGACCACGTCGTCCGTCCAGGCGTCCGGATCGTTTTCAGCGGTGTAGCCGCCGGTGAAGGGTGCGCCGGTCTGGGGATTGGTGCCGTACTTCACAATCCAGTCCCGCCGGTACTGGAAGCCCTGGAACACGTCCTCGGGGGCATCCAGAATCGTCTTCAGATCGTAGTAGTGCTCCTCGCCGTCTACCATTACCACCGCGTTCTTGCGGTAGGTGTCGTTGGAGTGAACCAACGCCACGTAGTTGGGCATGTTCCGCTCCACGTACTCGGTGATGTCCAGGGCGTACCCCTTCTCCACCATCACCGGGGGCGGATCGCTGATGACCTCGTCGATGATGTCGGGCAGATCGCCGGACACCAGCATGGTGGAGTAGTTGTCCGCCTCTTTGCCCGGAGCCGCAGCCCAGAACTCAAAGGCCACTTTCTTGTCCTCGGAGCCATAGCCCTTCGTAAGGGTGTACTGGACTGCGGGGTTTTCTTGGTACTCAGTATAAAAGCTGCTGTTGGCGCCGCTGTAGATCCACCAGCTGAATGTGGTGTCGTCTCCGGCGCTGCCGCCGCCTCCGCCGCAACCGGTCAGAAGGCCGACGAGCATCAGGCAGGCCAGGGTAAGAGCGATCAATTGCTTTTTCATGGTTCTCCTCCTGCTTTCATTTCATTGTTTGGGGTATCGCGTTTGGTTCTTGTTGACGGTTCTAAATCTACACCCTTTCCGCTCCAATGTATTTTGCAAATCCGACAACAATTATCAGAAATCCGATGGGGTGGATTTCCCGCATTTATCCAGCCGGTCTGGGCCGGACGCCCCGCTCCACCCAGTCCGCCAGGGCGGTGAGGGTCTCGCCGATCTCCCGGGTCTCCACCGTCATGGCGGGGCGGGTACTGTCCAAGGCATCGAACAGGATGGTCTGGGGGCCAGGCACCGCCAGGGCCGCGCCGTCCCAGGCGGAGGCGTTCTCGATGCAGGCCAGGGCCCGGTACGCATTGCCATCGCCGCCGTACACATAGCCGAAGAACCGCTCCGGCCCGTAGATCTCCCGGGCCTTCCGGCGGCTGAGCTCCGCCACGGCGGCGTTGGCCTTCCACGGCGTCTCCGCCTGTTCCGTGTTCTCCACATAGCAGGCCCCGTTTTGCAGCGCCAGGGTGGCCTCCCGGCCCACGGTCTCGGCACAGGGGGCCGGCATCAGGCACTGGAGGAACCGCCGGCTGCAGTTGTCCTTCTCGGGAAAGAGCAGGTGGAAGCGCACATTGGTGCCGGCAAAGGCCCCCTGCATACACCGGTACAGCACCCTGGATCCGTCCGGCAGGTACTGCTCCCGCCACTCGTCCACCTCAAAGATAGGCGTTTGGAACAGGGGGTCCTGGCTGGGGTCATAGTGTTTCATCATTGGCATCCTCCTCTCCCTCTCTCGCCTCGCTTTTGGCGAAAGAACTCGCGCACACCACGGACATGTACCGGATCAGCACCGCCGGCAGGGCCAGCACGATCACCGGCAGCAGGGCGATGGCCCAGTCCATCAGCCAGATTCCCAGGAGGAAAATGGCGATGGCCAGCAGATTCTTCGGGAAGTTCACAATCGCGTACACCGCAGCGTTGCGGATGATCTGCCGGTTGGTGAGCCGGTACCGGGCCAACAGCGGGAAAATGTACAGGATCATCATAGATCCCAGGGCGGCGGCGATAAAGATGCCGGCCCGGGCAATGCGCATGACCAGCGTGCTCTCCTGCTGCATCACATACCACCAGTCCATGCCCAAAAGTGCATACAGCGCCACGCAGAGCAGCGTCAGGGGCACAGACTGCTTGAAGTTCTCCCGGAAGGAGGGCCAGAAGGACCTGGATACCACCGGCGCCTCCCCCCGGACGATCTTCATACCCACGCACATGGCCGCGGTGATCCCCGCCCCGGCGGTGATCACCGGCAGGCACAGGAGCAGCGCCAGAAGGCCCAGTTTGGCGTAGTCGAAGACGGTCCCCATGATCTGGGAAAACTTGCTGTCCGGATCAAAGATGTTCACGGGAAGACTCCCCCTTTCCAAGAGTCGTGTGATACCTTTACAAAACGTACAAAACGCTGATAGGTTGTTTTAGTTCTCGGGGACGGCCTCGATTCCCCAGACCTCCAGTTGGGTCAGGGCCGGGAAGGGGCTATCGTCCCCCGCCTTTTGGAATTCCCGGAGTTCCAGCCATTGGATAGGCCGGGGTTTCAGCGGAAAGGACTGGACGGCGCCGGTTCTGGCTAGTTTCAGGGTCTCCCGGCTGCCGTCGCTGAAAGCGGCAGTCACCTGGGTCCACCAGCTGTCGTGGGGGAAGTCCGCCCGGAGGGTCAGGCGGAGCTCGTCCGCGGTCACCTCCCGGCCTAGATCCAGGCGGAACACCGGGTCTGGATCCTTCTCAATCCCCCAGGCCTGGAAGGGCCAGCCCCCGTGGGAGTTGTTCTCATAGACCCCGTCAATGGCATTGCGGGGAGCGAATTCTGGCTTTTTCCCGTCCACGCTGGAGGACGCGTGGGGGTAGAAGCCGCTCTCCCGGACCTGGTCATATGGGTTCAGAGCCAGGTTTCTCCTCTGGGCGATCTCCGCCTCCGTGGCCGCCCGGGCTCGGATCAGATGGCAGGCCCCAGAGAAGCTTTTGGGGGAGTAGCAGGACCGCTCCCCCGCTGCGGGGATGTGGAATGCCATTCTGGTCCCCGGCACATAGACCAGGACCTCCGGCATGGCGTCCTCCAGCTGGATCATGTAGTGTCTCCACTTCCCGTCAGTCTCCAGGAGGATGAAGTCCCCCTCCCCGTATGGCGCGTTGTACACCATCGCACTGCGCTCCCCCGGCATTCCAGCTGCTAGAAGGCGGAAGTTCTCCCGGGTGTGGAGCTTGAGTTTCATTTCAGCCACTGTCCTCTCCTCCCCTCTCACCACAGGAATGCCGCATTCTCACGCAGGCGCAGCAGCGCTTCAATGAGGTAATAGTCGCCGTAGATAATGGGCAAGTCGCTCATTCGCCCGCATGGATCGTGATAGTAGGTGGTGCCCCCGCCTACGATGCCATCGGTCTCCGGGTTCCAGTCGCAGAATTGCTCCGTGCAGGCCCGCAGGATCCGCATTGCAGCGGTATGGTAGAGGCCTTTCTCATACTCTCCCACATGCTCGGCAATCTCCAGAAGCCCGCAGGCCGTGATGATCCCGGCGTCGGAGTCGTATTTCACCGGCTCCTCTGGGGCCCGGTAATCCACCAGGGGCAGCCAGTCGTTGGCCGCCAGGCAGGCGATGCAGTAATGGGCACACTGTTTGGCCGTGTTCAGGAAGGACATATCGCCAGTATGGCGGTAGCTCAGGGCAAAGCCGTACACCGCCCAGGACTGTCCCCGGCTCCAGGCAGAGCCCGGTCCGTATCCCTGTCCGCCAGGGCTGTCCAGCAGTTCCCCTGTCTCGGGATCCAGAGAGATCAGGTGGTTGCAGCTGCCGTCCGGCCGGACGATCCACCTCTGGGCGGTCCTGGCGTGGTTCTCTGCGATCTGGCGATAACGGGGATCTCCCGTCTCCTCAGACGCCCAGTAGAGCAGCGGCAGGTTCATCATGCAGTCTACGATCATCCAGCCGCAGACTCCGCCGCCGGCGCTCATCCAGGCCGGCATCTCCTGTTCTCCCTTGTGGTCGTCCCAGGCCCGGATAAACCGCCCTGCGGGGTTGTACCGTCCCGCCAGCAGATTGGCGGCGTGGATTCCTCTGCGTCTGGACTCCGGGTCCCCTGTCTCGCGGTAGTCTGCCACTGCGGAGAGCAGAAACAGGAAGCCGGCATCGTGGTCCACCCCGTCCAGGCCGGTGAGCACGCTGTCCAGGCGGCGCTCCACTCCCTGGGCAGCCTCTCGGTACTGCTCTTCCCCGGTGGCGTGGTACATCTGCCAAAGCATCCCCGGCCAAAACCCGTTGGTCCAGAACCCCAGGCCCAACGGCGTACCCTCTACATCAAAGTACTTTCCGCCTCTGGGGGCAAAGGGAATGGTGGTCCCCAGGCGACCGCACTCCGCAGCCATCTTGGTCCGAAGTCTCTCCCAGGTTGTGTCCAGCCACTGTCTGTCGCTCTCTCGGTTTGTCATGGTCATCCTCCTCACACGCAAAACGGAATGCCTTCAGTTTCCCTGAATTGCTGCATTGAGCTGATCGATAAACGCCACCATGCCGTCATGGGTGAGGACGTGGAAGCTCACGAGAGATTTCAGCGGCATGGCGTACATCATGTCGTTCCGGGACTTCTGGTCCGCCTCAGAGGACGTGCCCAGATCTGTATGACCACGCCGGGCCAGGCGCTCTGCCAGGAACGCCCCCACCACCGGCTTGGTTCTGGGGTCCGCCAAAAGCTCCCCTATGGTGGTGGAAGAGGAGACCTCGAAGGGCAGCAGCTTTGCGGTCTGGAACTGCACCTCGGTCTCCAGGCGGATGTCATCGCTGGCGTGTCCCACCAGGATGGCGTAGGTGCCGGAGGGGGCGTACCAGTCCCCCAGGTCCGCATCATAGTAACTGAGGCTGCGGTCTGTGAGCACCATAGAGACGGTCTTCACCTCGCCCGGCTCAAGGTATACCTTCTGGAATGCATGAAACTCCTTCAAGGGCCGGTTGGGGGTGCCGTTGCGGTCCGCCACGTAGAGCTGCACCACCTCTTTGCCCGCCATGGCGCCGGTGTTGCGCACGTCTACGGAGACGATCAGCTTCTCTCCGTCCGCAAAGGACGTTTTGTCTGTCCGGAGGTTCTCGTAGGCAAAGCTGGTATAGCTCAGCCCGTGGCCGAACGCCCAACGGACGGGCATTTTTTTCTTCTCGTAGTAGCGGTACCCCACATAGATACCCTCGGCGTAGCGGACCTTCTTGCCGTCCCCGCCGTAGTTCAGGTAGCTGGGGTTGTCCTCCAGGTGCAGGGGGAAGGTCTCCGCCAGCCGTCCGGAGGGGTTGGCCTCGCCCCACAGAAGGGCATCCGCCGCCTGCCCCACGCCCTGGCCGCCGAGATACATCTCCAGCACCGCCGCCACCTGGTCCGCCCAGGGGCACTCCACGGCGCTGCCGTTGTGGAGCACCACCACGGTGTTGGGCTGCACCGCCGAGACCGCGGCGATGAGCTTGTTCTGGCAGTCCGGCAGCCGCATGTGGGTGCGGTCGAAGCCCTCGGACTCAAAGGAGTCCGGCAGGCCTGCGAAGACCACCGCCACCTCCGCATTCTTGGCGGCCTCCACGGCTTTCTCCAGTTCCGCCTCGTCCAACACGTCTCCCTCTCCCGGGAACCCCTGGACATAGGTCACGTCCCGGCCCTTGTCCCGGGCGGTCTCCAGGGCGGAGGTGACGCGGCTGGCGTTCACCCGGCTGGAGCCGCTGCCCTGATACCGGGGCGCCTCCGCATAGGCGCCGATATAGGCTACCTTCTGCCCTGCCCTCAGCGGCAGCACGCCGTTGTTCTCCAGGAGTACCGCGCACTCAGTCTCCATCTCCACTGCCAGGGTGTGATAGGCGTCCAGGTCATAGGCCGCATCGGGCACCCGGTTTTCTGTGTAGTCGAAGACGAACTGCAGGATGTTCTCCACCGCCTGGTCCACCAGGGCCTCGTCCAGCTTTCCCTCCCGGACCGCCCGCACGATGAGGGCATCGTTCTCGCCGCCGGAGTCCGGCATCTCCAGGTCCTCGCCGGCCAGGATGCCCTTCACCCGGTCTGCCGCCGCGCCCCAGTCCGTCACGACAGCGCCGTCAAAGCCCCACTCGGTGCGGAGGATGTCGGTGAGCAGCCGCTTGTTCTCGGAGCAGAAGGTGCCGTTGAGCTTGTTGTATGCGCACATGACCGTGCTGGGCTTGCCCTCCTTCACAGCGATCTCAAAGGGGGTGAGGTAGATCTCCCGCAGGGTCCGCTCGTCCACCTCCGAGGAGCAGCCCATCCGGGAGAACTCCTGGTTGTTGCAGGCGAAGTGCTTCAGGCTGGCCCCCACATGGTGTGCCTGCAGGCCCCGGATCCAGGCCGCACCCAGTTTGCCGGAGAGATAGGGGTCCTCGCTGATGTACTCGAAGTTCCGCCCGCAGAGGGGAGAGCGCTTGATGTTTACCCCGGGGCCCAGCAGCACCGCCAGATCCTTGGCCTGGCACTGCCGCCCCAAAGCATCCCCCAGCCGCTCCAGAAGGGACTCGTCAAAGCTGGAGGCGGTGGCGCAGGCCGCAGGGAAGCAGGTGGCCCGGATGCTCTCCCCGATGCCCAGGTGATCGCCGCCGGTCTCCTGTTTCCGCAGCCCGTGGGGGCCGTCTGAGAGCATGACGGGCGGAATTCCCAGCCGCGCCACGCCCTTGGTGTGCCAGAAGTCCAGGCCGGAGCAGAGGCCCGCCTTCTCCTCCAATGTCATCTGCGAGACAAGCTTTTTGATGTCTGTTTTCAAGCAAAAGACCTCCCTGCACGGATTTTGTGCTCTCATTTTGGCACGCCATGGCGGAAAACTATATAAGAAACCCGATGCAAACTACCAGATTTCCGACAGACTGTCCAAAAGCCCTTGCGCCAGAAAAAAGGAAAGCGGTATACTCCGGCCAGATCAACGAAATGGAGGTACCCCCTATGGCAAAAGAGATCTACCACGCCTTGGAAGACCCGGACTATCAGGACGTCTATGTGGATGTAGACGAGACCCGCACCCGGGACAACCCCAACGGCGGAACCCTCACGTACCGCTATGTCCACGGCGGCTTCCCCGGCAAGTCCGTGAAGTTCTCCCTGTGCTTCCCGGAGAAGGACAAGTACACCGGCCGCTTCTTCCACTACCTCTGCCCCTTCCCCGGCCCCGATGAGGAGATGGCCTCCCTCACCCGCACCGGCCAGAACGACCACATCGCCTTTGCCCTGGAAAACGGCGCCTACTTCATCGAGAGCAACATGGGCTCCGCCCAGCAGTTCGGCGGCTCCCCGGAGCCCCGGCGGGTCTGGAAGGCCAGCGCCGCGGTGGCGGAGTTCTCCCGGAAACTGGCGAAAGAGATGTACGAGACCGAGCAGCGCCCGGTGGGCATCGTGTACGGCGGCTCCGGCGGCGGGTACAAGACCATGGCCTGCATCGAGAACACGGACGCCTGGGAGGGTGCGGTGCCGTTTGTGATCGGCTCTCCCGCCTCCCTGCCCAACACCATCACCATGCGGGTTCAGGGCCAGCGGGCCCTGCGGCACGCCTTCGGCAAGATCATAGACAACATCGACGCCGGCGGCTGCGGGGACATGTATGCCGGCCTCACGGACGACGAGGCCGCCATGCTTCGGGAGATCACCGCCATGGGTGAGCCGCCCCTGTCCTGGTATGTAGAGGCGGCCGGCCGCATCGATCCGGGCTCTCTCCCGGTGCTCACCCCCGGGGTGAAGGCAGCGGACCCCAACTACTTCAAAGACTACTGGACCGTCCCCGGCTACGAGGGCGCAGACCCCAACTCCGGCGCCGCCCGGGACCGGTTTGTGCTCCGGGCCCATGTGGTGGCCTGCGGCGTCTCGGATGACGCCAAAGAGGACGGCGGACTGCCCACCGGCGGCAACGGCGTGGACGACGCCTGGAAGAAGCAGCTGGCCAGCTCCGGCGGCGCCTGGCTGGAGATCGACGCCCAGCCCGCGAACCCGGATCAGTACATGGACGGCACCAACATCACCTTCCCCAGCACGGCGGCAGAGGGCAAGACCCTGCTGCTCTCCACCCTCACCCGGGAGCCGGAGACGGGACGCAGTCTCATCACCTTCGGGGCGGCGTACGGCGCGGATAAGGCATCGGACGTGATGGCCCTTTTGAAACCCGGCGATGCAGTTCTGCTGGACAACTCAGACTACGTGGCCGTTCAGTCCTACTACCGCCACCAGGTGCCGGAGGAGCTGGATTTCCACGCCTGGGACCAGTTCCGGAATCCGGACGGCACCCCCAAGACGCCCCAGCGGCCCTTCATGGGCAAGGGCTTCACCGGCACCGGCACGGTCCAGGACGGCCAGATCCAGGGCAAAGTGCTCCAGATCCAGGCCCTGGTGGACGAGTCCACCTGTCCCTGGTGCGCTCACTGGTATCGGGATCAGGTCATCAAGTCCGGGAAGATCGACGACATGCGCACATACTTCTTCCAGCGCTGCATGCACGGAGACAGCACGGCCATGGGCAACTCCATGGTGGTGAACTACCTGGGCGGCCTCTATCAGGCGCTGCTGGACGTGTCCAACTGGATCATGACGGGCAAGGCGCCGCTGGACACCACGCAGTACACCTGTGCAGACAACCAGATCGAAGTAGAGCCCGATGCCGCAAAGCGCTGCGGCATGCAGGCGGGCATCGTGCTCACCGCCAACGGGGAGAAGTGCCTCCATGTGAAGGCCGGCGAGGCCTTCACCCTTCGCGCTGAAGCAACACTTCCCGAGAACGCCGGCGCCGTGGTGGCTATGGACTACGACTTCCACGACGACCGCAATATTCCCGCCGCCACTCCCGTCTTCGATGTAAAGGGCACCTTCACCCTCACGGACAAGGGCGCCATCAGTGAGCTCACCTGGCACTACGATGTGCCCGGCACCTACTTTGCCGCCGCCCGGGTTGCCACCCAGCGGGAGGGCCGCACCGATGATCTCTTCACCCGGGTGCTCAACCTGGACCGGGTGCGAGTGATTGTAGAATAAGGAGGCAGAGACTATGGAAAAAGGAAGAACCTTCGGTGTCTTTCAGGTGGGCATCATGGTCCACGACATCGATGAGTGTCTGAAACTCTTTGTGGACGCGCTGGGCATGGAAGTGGTCTTTGAGGCCCGCAACCAGATCCAGCCCGCTCAGGGGCTCAGCGGCACCGAGCAGCAAGTGATGAACGTGCTGATGCTCCACGGCGAGGGCGGCGTGGACCTGGAGATCCACCAGTATGTGGACCCGCCTGCCAAACCCTGCCCTCCCATGAACCACAACGATCTGGGCTCCATGCACTTCATGCTCCGGGTGGACGACATCTACGCCGTCTGCGAGAAGGTCCAGGCCCTGGGGTACGAGCTCATGAACCCGGTGGTGGAGTCCAAGAACGTCCCCGGCTTCAAGTTCACCTACTTCCGGGGCCCGGACGGGGTCATGGTAGAGCTCCACGAGGGTGAAGTACCCCGGGTAAGGAGGGTCTGAACATGTCCATCCAGCAAGCATTTGATCTCACCGGCCGGGTGGCTCTCATCACCGGCGGCGGCACCGGCATCGGCAAGGGCTGCGCCATCGCGCTCTCTGCGGCCGGGGCAAAGGTGATGGTGGTAGGCCGGCGTCTGGCCAAACTCCAGGAAGTACAGACCGAGATCCAGGCCAAGGGCGGCACCTGCGCCTGCTTCTCCGCAGACCTCACGGAAGAGGACGCCTGCAAGGCCATGGTAGACGCCTGCATGGAGCAGTTCGGCCGTCTGGACATCCTCATCAACTCCGCCGGCGGACGGGGTGCCCATGGGGACCTCACCGAGGAGTTCTCCACCGAGAACCTCCGCCACACCATGGCCTTGGACTTCGACTCCACCTTCAACGCCATCAAGTACGCGTACCCGGCGATGGAGCAGTCCGGCGGCGGGTCTATCATCAACATCGCCTCTCTGGCCGCCCTTCGGGCCAGCGGGCCCATTGTGTACTCCGCGGCCAAAGGCGCCATCAAGTCCATGGGCAAGACCCTGGCCAAGCGGCTGGGGGACAAAAAGATCCGGGTGAACACCATCTACCCCGGGTTCATCGTCACGGAGATGACCGCCGGCGTGATGGACCACCCGGAGATACGGGCAAAGTACGAGGCCGAGTCCCCTCTGGGTCTCCTGGGCCAGGTGGAGGACATCGGATACTGCGCCCTGTATCTGGCCTCCGATGCCGCGAAGTTCGTGACAGGTCAGGACTTTGTGGTGGACGGCGGCGCCACCTGCTGAACAGACGGATGAAAGGATGAGCGTTCATGTGCTTTCCTGAAAACTTTCTCTGGGGTGCCGCCAGCGCCGCCGCCCAGATCGAGGGCGGCTGGGATGAGGACGGCCGCACGCCCTCCATCTGGGATGTGAAGATGGAGGGCAAGATCGCCAACGGGGACACCTGCCACACCGCCTGCGACCACTACCACCGCTACAAGGAAGATGTGGCCTTGATGCGGCAGATCGGTCTGAAGGCATACCGCTTCTCTATCAGCTGGAGCCGTGTTTTGCCCGCCCGGGGCATTGTGAACCCCAAGGGGATCGCCTTCTATCAGGATCTGGTCCGGGAACTCCGTGCCGCCGGCATCGAGCCCATGATCACCCTGTACCACAGCGATCTGCCCCTGTGGTCTTTTGAGGACGGGGGCTGGAACAGCGACCAGGTCATCACGGACTTTGCGGACTTCGCCGAGTTGATGGTCCGCTCCTTGCCGGACGTGACGTACTGGTTCACCATGAATGAGCCCCAGTGCATGTGCCGGGACTACGTGGAGCTGATGCCCGGCTCCGATGAGAAGCAGATCACCCGCCGGATGCTCCTGGCCCACGGGGATGCGGTGGTCCGGATGCGGGCTGCGGCCACTCACCCGCTGCAGATCGGCCATGTGATCATGGGCATTGCCGCCCAGCCCGTCCCCGGGGTGCTCTCCGAGGAGGCCGCATACTCCATGACCTTCTCCGATTCTGTGGGCTGCAACGGCATGAGCTGGTGGCTGGACCCCATGCTCTTGGGCCGAATCCCAGAACCGCTGAAGGGTGTTCTCAGCGATGAGGACATTCAGCGCATTCACCAGCCGCTGGATCTGATGTGCGCCAACGAGTACGGCGCCGCCAACTACTGCTCTACCCCCGGGCGGATGAACCCGCTGGTGTGGCCGGGCATGCCCAAATCCCATATCAACATGCCCATCACCCCGGACATCCTCTACTGGTTTGCCAAGATGGCGTACCGCCGCTACGGCCTGCCGGTGCTCTTCACGGAAAACGGCTTTTCCAACATCGACTTCGTCATGCGGGACGGCCATGTCCATGACCCTCAGCGCATCGACTACATCTCCACCTACCTCGCCGGTCTCAAGCGTGCCATCGAGGAGGGCGTCCCCGTGGCGGGCTACCTGTACTGGTCCATCCTGGACAACTTTGAGTGGCTCCACGGCTACGACATGCGCTTCGGCCTCATCCACATAGACTACCGCACCCAGAAGCGGACCCTGAAGGACTCCGCCCTCTACTACGCCGATGTGATCCGGACCAACGGCGAGGCGCTCTGAACGCCGGGATCCCAGCGCATAAAAAGTCCCGGCAGAGCCCAATCTCTTGTGCTCTGCCGGGATTTTAAGGCAACAGCAAACTGCCCCGGTCTGGGGCGTACTCCCGCTCCAGGATGGCCGCCATCTCCTCGGGAGGCTCCTCACATCCCCCGGCGATCCACTCCCGGAGGATCGCCGCGATGCCCGCCCGAAAGAAAGCCTGGTGGTACCGGAGCTCTCCCTCGGACCCAAAGCCCCGCTCTCGGGAGAGCTGCTCAATTCCGTGCAGTTCTTTCTCGGTAAGGGTAACGTTCAGCAGGTGAATGTCCGGACGCCGGGCCAGGTACGGCTCATAGAAGGCGCGGTGGTCTCGGACAAACTGGAAGAAGTACGCGAACCGCTCTCCGATGTTCCAATGGTGCCCCTGGGCCGTGAAGATGCCCCGCACGGCCTCCGCGTACCGCCGGTCTATCTTCACCATCAGGTCTATCACATCCACGAAATGAAGATAGAAGGAGGACCGGTTGATGCCGCAGGCCTCGCAGATCCGCCGCACGGTGACCTTCTCCGGCTCCGCTCCCTCCCCCAGCAGCCCCAAAAAGGCCTCCACGATCCGGTCCTCCGTCTCCCGAAACCGCTGGTTGTTCGCTGTGTTCATGTCTCCTCCGCCCCTTCCATTAAAACAACACATGACGCGATATTGATGGTTGAACCCTGCCCCCATGCGGCATACAATACCAGTATAAACACAACAGGCGTTGTTGTAAAGACATCTGAGGAGGCTTTTTTATGGATCGCAATCAGGAGACACTGGCGCAGGGCTCGTACGGCAAACTGCTGCTGAACCTCTGCGTCCCAACCATCGTCATCATGCTGGTGACCGTGGTGTACAACATGGCGGACATCTACTTCATCGGGCAGACAGGCGACGAGAACATGATCGCCGCGGTCTCCCTCTGCTCCCCGCTGTTCTCCATTCTCTCCGGCCTGGGCACCCTGTTCGGCAGCGGCGGGTGTACCTCTATCTCCCTGGCCCTGGGCCGCGGGGACAAGGAGCGGGTGAAGAACATCTCCGCCCTCTGCTTCTACGGCGCCGCCGTCATCGGCGTTCTGTTTCTGGCCGCTGTACTGGTGTTCTTAGCGCCAGTGTGCGGGGTGCTGGGGGCAGATGCATCCACCCTGGACTACACGGAGCAGTACCTCCGGGTGATCGCCATCGGGGCGCCGGTGATCCTCTTCACCAACGTGTTCATGAACCTCATCCGGGCAGACGGGGCGGCCAAGATCACCATGGCGGCGAACCTATTGGGCACTTTCACGAACATCATCCTGGACCCCATCTTCATCCTGGCCTTGCACCTGGGGGTAACCGGCGCCGCCATCGCCACGGTGCTGGGCAATGTGGTATCTGCGGCCTTTATCCTCTGGTACTGCCTGAAGAAGACCACGTACTACTCCTTCCGGCTCCGGGACGTGCGCCTGCAACCCGAGGTGGTGCTGCCGGTGGTCACCCTGGGTCTGCCCATGGCCTTCAGCACCATTCTCATGAGCGTGTCCCACATGTTCTCCAACAACCTGATGATGGATTACGGCGCCACTGCCATGTCCGCCCAGAGCGTGGCCGGGAAGATCAACATGCTGATCTCCATGACCGCCATGGGCATCTGCATGGGGATGCAGCCCGCCATCTCCTATAACTTCGCCCAGAAGAACGGCAAGCGCACCGGGGAGATCCTGAAGAAGACCGCCGTCACCTGCGTGGCAGTGGGCAGCGTGCTCACCCTGTTCTGTCTGCTCTTCCGGGACCGGCTGATTTTGGCCTTCATAGACAGTCCGGAGGTGCTCACCCTGGGCCGCTTCATGCTCACCGCCTCTCTGGCCATGGGCCCCTTCTACGGGCTCTATCAGCTGTGCACCACATACCTCCAGTCCACCGGCCGGGCGGGATATGCCACCTTTGCCTCTCTTCTGAACAAGGGGCTCATCTTTCTTCCGGTGCTCCTGGCCCTGCACGCCGCCTTCGGCCTCTACGGCATCGCCTGCACCGCCCCGGTTACGGATGCCCTGAGTCTCATCGCAGCCTTCCTGCTCTGCCGTCTGGCGGTTCGCCGGGGCGACGCGGAGGCTGAGCCGGCGGAGGCCCGCACGGCTGCAAAACAGATCTGAACAGAAACGATCCGAAGAGGTGTCTCAATCATGATCTTTCAGCGCAACATGAAAATGGCGGACCTGTTGGAAAACGAACAGGCCGCAGCGGCGCTGGACCGGGTCTTCCCGGGCCTCGGCGCAATGGCTAAGAGCAAGCCCCAGGCCATGTCCCTGTCTGTGGAGCAGCTGGTGCGGTATGCCCGCATTCCCAACGGGGAGGTCAAACTGCCTGAGCTGGACGAAACGCTCCAGGCGCTGAACACCCCGGAGAACGCAGTGAGCCCAAAGGAGGCCCAGCTGACCCGGCGATTCCAGGCCATCGCCCGGCAGGACGAGGAGAGAATCAGGCCCCAGCCGGGCACCCACGTCCAGCACGCCATCTATCCCGGACAGCCCTGGCTGGACACCCAGGGGGAGCGGATCCAGGCCCACGGCGGCGCGGTTCTCTATGAGGACGGCGTGTACTACTGGTACGGGGAGAACAAGGAGCACACAGACGGCAAGAACGGCGTGTGGACCTGGGGCATCAAGGTCTACGCCTCCACAGATCTCTGCAACTGGGAGGATCGGGGCTACCTCATTCCGCCGGTGCTGGACGATCCCAACTCCCCCCTCTTCCCCGCGAAGTCTGTAGACCGGCCCCACATTCTGAAATGTCCCGCCACCGGCAAGTACGTCTGCTGGATCAAGATCTCCGGACCCAGCTCCGTGTTCACCATCTGGCAGGCAGACCGTCTGCTGGGGCCCTATACCATGGTGGAGGCGGAGTACAACCCCGGCGGCTACGCCATCGGCGACTTCGACCTCATCTCCGATGAGGCCACTGGAAAGGGCTACGCCTATTTCGATGCAGACCACAACAGCATTCTCTGCATGGAGCTCTCCCCGGACTATCTGCACGCAGATACGGAGAAGGCCGCAAGCTACCCGGACCTGTTTCCGCCCTTCACCCGGGAGGCGCCGGCTCTCTTCGAGCGGGGCGGCAAAAAGTACATGCTCACCAGCGGCATGACGGGCTATGTGCCAAACCGCTCCGATAGCGCATGGGCGGAGACCTGGGACGGCGTCTTTGAGAGTCTCGGCGACCCCCATCGGGATGACGACTCCCACGCCTCCTTCAACAGCCAGATCTCCAAAGTCTTTCGGGTTCGGGGGACGGACCAGTGGATTGCCATGGCGGACCGCTGGCTGCCCCGATACCCGGTGGATGCGCGGCTGGCAGACCTGTTTGAGCGGGTGATCGCCAGCTCCCGGGACCCGGACCACTATCAGGCCACCGAAGCGGAGCGCCAGGAGATGTATGCCGGCAATGCAATTGAGACCGCCCAGACGATGATTGCAGACTATGTCTGGCTCCCCATAGACTGGGAGGGAGACCGGCCCGTCCTCCGCTGGCGGGACCACTGGAGACCGGAGTCCCCAGGCCATCTGAAGCAGGGCAAATGAGATCGCAGCCCCAGGTTTGTCCGGCTGCAGATCCACAAGGAGGAAAAACGAACATGAGTACGAGACAATATCCCTTCCCCGAGGGCTTCCTCTGGGGCACCGCCACCGCCGCTGCCCAGGTGGAGGGCGCCGCCTATGAGGACGGACGGGGGCCATCCATCTGGGATGTGTTCACCCACCGGCCGGAGCTGCACCTGGACACGCCGGACATCGCCTGCGACGCCTATCACCGCTATCCGGAGGACGTGGAGTTGATGAAGTCCCTGGGCATCCAGGCCTATCGGTTCTCCTTCTCCTGGTCCCGCATCCTGCCGGAGGGCATCGGGAAGGTAAACGAGTCCGCCATCGCGTACTACAAGGATCTGCTCCGCGCCTTGAAGCAGGCCGGTATCAAAGCCTGCGCCACCATCTACCACTGGGATCTGCCCCATGCCCTGCAGATCATGGGTGGCTTTGGGAACCGGGCGTTTATAGACTGGTATCTGGAGTACGCCAAGGTCCTCTGGGACAACTTCGGCGATGATGTGGATATGTGGATCACCTTCAATGAGCCCATCGCCATCTATGTGGGGCACGCCCTGGGCTTCTTCGCGCCGGGCCTGCGCAATGAAAAGTACGCCCGCCAGTGCATCCACCACCTCCTGGTGGCCCACGGCGAGGCGGTGCGCCTCTTCCGGAGTTATCACTTCCCCAAGGCCCAGATCGGCATCACCGTGGACATCTGGCACCACTACCCGGACCGGCCGGACAATCCGGAGGACATTCTCCAGGCAGAGCTGCAGAATGAGACGCAAGGCTACGGCATGTTCTTGAACCCCATCTTCCTGGGCGGGTACTCCAAGCGCACGGTGGAGTACCTGCAGAAGAAGGGCATCTACCCGGAGAGTAAGCCCGGGGACTTCGCAACCATCCACCAGCCCCTTGATTTTTACGGTCTGAACTTTTACAATGCCATCTATGACCGGGCCGATCAGCCCGTTCTGCTCACCGGGGATCACGGCGGGAACTTCCAGACCAGCGTGCGGGAGGGCTGGGACTACGATGCCCTCTTCGATGTGCTGCAGTTGCTGAAGGACAAGTACCATCTGCACATCCCCATCTACATCACGGAAAACGGCATGCCGGGGTCCATGGAGACGCCGGACGAAAACGGCATCGTCCACGACAAAGATCGGATCGAGTATCTCAGCAACATCCTGCAGCGCCTCTCCCAGGCCATCCAGGGTGGCGCCGATGTGCGGGGATACTTCCTCTGGAGTCTCCTGGATAACTTCGAGTGGTCCATGGGGTACCAGATCCGGTACGGGATCTGCCGGACAGACTATGAGACCCTGGCCCGCACACCCAAGGACAGCGCCCGGTGGTACAGCAAGGTGATCCGGGACAACGCGGTAACCGCGGAGGAGAAGAAGCAAAATGGACAACAATTTCAACCTTGAGAATGCCACCCGGGAGGAGCTGCTGGAGAAGCTGCTGTCCTTCGGGGAAATGATGCGCCAGGGCCAGGCGGTGGAGCAGGCCAAAAAGGTCCGCAACTACAGCGAGCTGAACCGATATGCCAAAAAGGGGCAGATCCTCTTCACCGGCTCCTCCCTGATGGAGCAGTTTCCCGTGGCGGAGTACGCCCTCAGCGCCGGGGTGGACAAGGTCCTGTACAACCGGGGCATCGGCGGCACCACCACGGACGACTTTCTCCGGCACATCGACACCGTCCTCTTCGACCTGGCCCCCAGCAAGGTCTTTCTCAACATCGGCACCAACGACATCAACGCCCAGACCTACGGGGACAGCTGGCAGGAACACCTCCTCAAAAACTACCGGGAGATTCTGCGGCAGGTCAAAGAGAGGCTGCCGGACACCCAGGTCTACGTGATGGCGTACTACCCGGTGAACCCCGATCTCCCTGACGCGCCGGCGTGGTCCAAGGCCGCCTTTGCCACCCGGAGCAACGCCAACATCGATGACACCAACGAAAAGCTGCAAGCCCTGGCATCTGAATTCGGCTATCAGTACATCGATGTAAACGACGGCATCAAGGACGAGCACGGCAATCTGCGGGCGGACATCACCGTGGAGGGCGTGCACATGTACGCTGGCGGCTACCAGCCGGTATTCGAGGCACTGCGGAAGTACATTGAAGCGTAAGGAAAGGAACACGGACATGAGCATTTACAGCTGCAAGGTGAATCACCTGGAAAATCCCCTGGGCTTTGATCTGGGCAAGCCCGTCTTCACCTGGAAGGGTGGAAACGGCAGGCTCCAGGTGGCGAAGGATCCGGCTCTCAGCGATATCGTCTACGACTCCGCCAACGCCGTCCTGGACCCCCTCTGCACCCAGCCGGAGCTGGCGTTGGAGCCCCGGACCCGGTACTTCTGGCAGGTGGCGGACGGCCCGGTGAACTGGTTTGAGACCGCCAAACTGGACGAGCCCTGGACGGCACAGTGGATCTCCTGCGACAGATCCGAATCCCGCCACCCCATCTTCTCCAAGCGTATCACAGTTCGCAGCGAAGTGGCCTCTGCACGGCTCTACCTCTGCGGTCTCGGCCTCTATGAAGCCCGGATTGACGGCGTCAAGGTGGGGGATGAGTACCTCACCCCCTTCTGCAACGACTACCACGAGTGGCTCCAGTACCAGACCTATGACGTGACGGACGCCCTCCAAAACGGCGGCATTCTCTCGGTAGAGGTAGGCGACGGCTGGTATGCCGGGCGCTTCACCTATGCCTCCCAGCCCGGCGGGAAAGGGCACTACGGCGATGACCGGCGGCTCATAGCCGAGATCCGGATTCAATACGCAGACGGCACTGAGGAAGTGATCGGCACCGACGACACCTGGACCGTCACCCGGGGCAGCATCACCTTCTCCAACATCTACGATGGCGAGCATGTGGACCTCACCCTCCCTGCAACCGAGCCTGTCCCGGCCACAATAATCGAGGCCCCCAAGGCACCCCTTCGCGCCCGGCTCAGCCCGCCGGTGACGGTGCAGCAGGAATTGCCGGTCCAGAAGATCCTTCACACCCCCGCCGGGGAGACGGTGCTGGACATCGGCCAGAACATGACAGGACTCTTCCGGATGCGGATCCACATCCCCAAGGGCGAGACCCTCCACCTCCAGTTCGGCGAGCACATGCAGGACGGCAACTTCTACCGGGATAACCTGCGCTCAGCCCTGGCGGAGTATTACTGGACCTCCGATGGGGAAGAACATGTGATCCAGCCCCGATTCACCTTCTACGGATACCGCTATGTGAAGGTGGAGGGAGCAGAGGTGGCGCCGGAGGACTTCACCGCCCTGGTGGTCCACTCCTACATCCCCCAGATCGGCAGCCTCACCACCGGCCATGAGCTGGTGAATCAGCTGATCCACAACGCCATGTGGGGCCAGAAGGGCAACTACCTGGACGTGCCCACAGACTGCCCCCAGCGGGACGAGCGGATGGGCTGGACCGGCGATGCCCAGGTGTTCGCACCAACCGCCAGCTACTTCACAGACTGCGCCGCCTTCCTCCACAAGTACCTCACGGACATGAACCTGGAGCAGGCCAAACGAGACGGCTCGGTGCCCCATGTGGTGCCCAACTTCGGCCTGGAGGGCGCCGCCACCGCCTGGGGAGACGCCGCCGCGGTGATCCCCTGGACGGTGTACACCTTCACCGGGGACAAGGCCTTCCTGGCGGCCCACTACGATGGCATGGCCGGCTGGGTGGACTTCTGCGCCCGGAAGTACGATGAGGGCACCTGGCTCACCCAGTTCCACTACGGGGACTGGCTGGCCCTGGACGGGCCCCGGGCGGCCGATGCGGTCCGGGGCGGCACCGATGAGGCCTTCATCGCCTCCGCCTACCTGATCCGCTCCGCCCGTTACACCGCCGCGGCCGCCGAGGTCCTGGGCAAAGATGACGATGCAGACCGCTTCACCGCCCTCTCAGAGCGCATCCGCCAAGACCTCATGCAGGACTATTACAGCCCCTCCGGCCGGTGCTGCGTGAACACCCAGACCGCACACCTGCTCACCCTCGCCTTCGATCTCCACCCCAACCGCAAGAAGGCCGAGGCCTGCCTCCGGGAGCGGCTCCAGTGGGCTGACGGCAAGCTCCAGACCGGATTTGTGGGCACCCCGCTGCTGTGCCCCACCCTGTCCTCTCTCGGCATGCACCAGGAGGCCTACGACCTCCTTCTCAACGAGGACCTTCCCGGCTGGCTCTACGAGGTGAAGATGGGCGCCACAACGGTGTGGGAGCGGTGGAACAGCGTGGACCCGGACGGGCACATGTCCTCCACCGGCATGAACAGCCTGAACCACTACGCATACGGCTCCATCGTGGAGTGGATCTGGCGCTGGTGCGCTGGTCTGGAACCCGTAGAGGCGGGCTTCCGCAAGGTCCATCTCCACCCAGTCCCGGATCCCCGGCTGGGCTCTCTGGATGCGGCATACAACTCCGCATCCGGTCTGTATGAGGTGCACTGGAAATGCCTGGACGCCAATCACCTCACCGTCTCCGTCTCGGTGCCGGAGGGGTGCACGGCAGAGCTCACCCTACCCTACGCCCCGGAGAGCGCGTACACCGCCGGGCACACCCTTGGTGGCGGCACGTACACCTTTACCTACGAGACCACAAAGCCCATGCGCCGGGGCCTCACCATCGACATGCCCATGGGAGAGCTGCTGGCAGACCCCGTGGGTGCCAAAGCCCTCCGGCAGCTGGTCCCCTCCATAGATTCCGTCTCCGGCTCTCTCCGGGCCCTCTCCCTCCGGGAGCTGGCCGCCCGGTTCGGCAAGCCCGAACTGGCTGAGGCCGCCGCAGCGCTGCTGGCAGACCTCTGATCCCGGCAAACCGCAAGAAAACAAGCGCCTGGCGCAGACCCGATTCGGTCTGCGCCAGGCGCTGATTTGTTGTATCGCGGCGCTGCTGCTATCCGGCGTATCTCTTCAGGAACTGGATCACCTTGTCCATCACGGCGTCCTGATAGATGAGCTCGTCCCCGTGTCCCGCACCCTCCACGTAGATCAGGTCCGCCGGGACGCTGTGGGCGATGAGGGTGTCGTACATGGCCTGGCTCTGGCCGGGGTCCACCACGTTGTCTGCGGTACCCTGCAGGATGAGGAAGGGCGGCGTGTTCTCATTGACATACCAGACGGCACTGGCGGCGTCCGCCTGGGCCTGGTTGTACCCCATCCCCACAAATGCCTCGATCATCCAGTACGGGAGGCCGGTCTCCGGGGGCACTTTGTCTGTGGTGAGCCGGACCAAGCCGTACACGTCCACCACGCCCTGGACCGCGCTGCTCTGGTCCAGGTATTCGCCCACGTCAAACTCTGTATGCTCCCCAGTTACACCCAGAAGGCTCGCCATGGTGCCGCCAGCGGACTCGCCCATGGCGAAAATGTGGTCCGCATCGATGCAGTACATGTCTGCGTGGGCCCGGAGGAACCGGACGGCGGCCTTCACGTCCTGCAGCTGGGCGGGAAACTGTGCCTCCCCGGAGACCCGATATTCCACGCTGGCCACCACAAAGCCCGCCTCGGCGATACGCACCATCTCCGGCATCCACACGGTGCGGTCCACGTCCATGAACCCGCCGCCGCAGACCCAGACCAGGCAGGGGAGCTTCTTGTGCCCCGCCCGGTTTTTGGGCATGAGGATGTCCATCTTCAGCGGATCCCAGGTGGCGCCGAACCAGCCGGGGACTGTGGCGTACACCACCCCGGGGACCAGGGACAGCACGTCCCGTCTGTGTTCTACCTGCATCCTCTCAATCATGCTTGCTCCTCCTATGCAATCTGGTTTTCGGGCGTCTCGTACCGTTCCAAAGCCACCCGCAGTTTGGATGAGACCACAATACCACGATCCCGCTCAATCCGCTACCAAAAAACCGCCGGAAACTGCCAGGAATCCGGCAAACAGGCCGGAAAACCGCTGGTCCGATCCCCAAAAAGGGCTCTGGGACAGTGGAAACAGAGCGCCGGATCTGGTACAATGGGCCCATCCATTGGCGGGCGGAACACCATCCGCCTGTGAAGAGAGGAGAGCAGACATTTCCGACTATTGGAAGATGGTGATCGCAACGCTGAATCGGGTCTCCGTTGAGGGCTCCGAGGAGGAGCAGGAGGAGACCTATCGGATCATCCAGCAGATCGAGGAGACCCAGGCCCAGCGGTATGGGACACCGGAGACCCCTCTGGCAAAGGCATGAGACGCCATCCGGGGCTACATCGAGGACCTGAAGCTGGAGCCCTACATCGACGACCAGTACCAGATCGGGGAGATCAGCGAAACCGTAGAGGATCTGCTCCGGGAGAACACCCTGGAGAACGAGCCCTGGGACCTGAAGGCAGAGATCCTCCAGGCCATCTACGAGAACGACTACTACGACTACTTCAGCGTCTACGATGCCATGCAGGACCTGGAGAAGGCCATGTGCACCACCCCGGAGGAGAAGGCCGCGGAACTGCTGCGGAAACACCAGGAGGAGGAACAGCACCGGAGGAGACGGCGGCGCTGAGACACATCCCCACCGCCTCGGACAGCTTGCCTTCACCCAGAAACACGAAGAGCGCCTGGTACAGACCGGATTCCGTCTGCACCAGGCGCTTTGGTGTTGTATGCCTATGACAGAGATCCGCCCGCCGCGGTACAGATATCCTAAACGGATCACTCTGTTTTCATCACAAAATCGTCATAGGCAGTTATATAGTCTACCATGCTATCTATTTTGATTCCATTGAAGTCGCAGATCCCGTTGATATCAGCCACATTCCGCTCTTCCGGAGGGTGGAGGAGAAAGATCCGGGTAAACACCACCGTGATATCGTGCATCTTCCCAATCCGGATGATCCAAGGACCGCAATTATCCCCAATGTTGGTGCAGTAGAACTCGTGTTCCGGTTCTTTCAGCATCAGGATCAGCGTCTTTGCGCCGTTGGACAGCCACTGGGGCGGCATGATGCCCAACACCGGGCTCCAGATCACGCAGCCCATGACCACCGTGGACTTGTCTATGTCCTGGATGATCTGCTGCACGAGCGGGTCGTCGAACCAGTCTTCTTCGAAGTACTTGCCGGCGCCTAAAAACGTATTCGGCGAGCACTCAAAACGGATATGGAGCACGCTTCATCCCCTCCTATCATTGCAATGAGATCCCACACGGTTTGCGCTTGCAGACACTTTGTCTCATAGGATCACTCTGTTTTCATCACATAATCGCCATATGCGTCCAAATAATCAACCATGCTGTCTATTTTCATTCCATTGAAATCGCAGACCGCATTAATATCTGCCACATCCTTCTCTTGAGGCGGATGGAAACGAAAGATCCGGGTGCACACGATGGTGATGTCGTGGAGGTGACCAATCTTGATGATCCAGGGGCCGCAGTTGTCCCCAATGGAGGTGGCGTTGAACTCGTGCCACGGTTCCTTCAGCATCAGGATCAGGGTTTTCGCCCCGTTGGACAGCCACTGGGGCGGCATAATGCCCAACACCGGGCTCCGGATCACGCACCCCATGACCACCGTGGACTTGTCTATGTCCTGGATGATCTGCTGCACGAGCGGGTCGTTGAACCAGTCTTCTTCGAAATTGTAGTCGAAGTACTTGCCGGCGCCTAGAAACGTATTCGGCGAGCGCTCAAAACGGATATGGATCATGCTTCATTCCTCCCCATCAATGCAATTCAGGGTATGCATGAATCGAACTTGCACACAGTTTGTCAATCCAGATTTTCACATCCAAGGATAGCGCATCGGCAGGGAATTATCAATTGTCGAAGTGACGCAAAGCAGCTCAATTAAAACACTTAATTTATATTTCTGTACAACTCGCAAGAAGAGTTGCTGGATGTCTCCAACCATGCAATGAGCGCCTGGCGCAGACCATCTCCGGTCTGCACCAGGCGCTTTGTGTCACTGTAATTGGACTCCGGTGACGGCAGCGGACTCACTTGAGCAGGGCCAGCAGGTCCTCCTTGGACATGTCCAGGATGCCCTGCCCGGACTCGTCTGAGAGGGCGTCCATGAGGGAGGCCTTCTCCTCCTGGAGCTGCATGATCTTCTCCTCGATGGTGTCCTGGGCGATGAGCTTGTATACGTGGACGTGAGACTGCTGCCCGATCCGGTGGGCCCGGCCGGTGGCCTGGTCTTGGGCGGCGATGTTCCACCAGGGGTCGTAGTGGATCACCACATCGGCCGAGGTGAGGTTGATGCCGGTGCCGCCGGCTTTCAGGGAGATCAGGAACACGTTGGCGCCGCCCTCGTTGAACTCCCGGATCCGCTTGGCCCGCATCTCCTTGGTGGTGGAGCCCTGGAGGGTGAAACTGGAGATCCCCATCGCGGTGAGCCGGTCCCGGAGGATGTCCAGCATGGAGGTGAACTGGGAGAACAGCAGGATCTGGTGCCCGTTCTCCACCATGCCGGCGCACAGCTCCAGGCAGGCCTCCAGCTTGTCTGCAGGGCCCTCGTAGTTCTCGTAGCAGAGGGCGGGGTCGCAGCAGATCTGGCGGAGGCGGGTGAGGGCAGCCAGGATCTGAAGCTTGCTGCCGTCCAGAGACAGGTTGTTGAGGGTCTCCTGGGCGGTGGCCAGATAGACCTTTCTGCCCTGTTCGGAGAGGGACACCCTGTGGACGTGTTCGATGATCGGCGGCAGCTCCCGGAGCACGTCCTTCTTCAGGCGGCGGAGCATAAATGGCTGCACCAGTTTGCGAAGCCGCGCCATGGCGTCCGCATCCTTGCTCTTCACCACCGGCTTCTCCAGACGGTCCACAAAGACGCTGTGGGAGAAGAGGTAGCCGGGCATGAGGAAGTCGAAGAGATTCCAGAGCTCGCTGAGCCGGTTCTCGATGGGGGTACCGGTGAGGATGAACCGCTGGACGCAGTTCACCTGCTTCACCGCCTTGGAGATCTGGGTGGTCTGGTTCTTCACATGCTGCCCCTCGTCCAGGATGCAGCAGTAGAAGGTGTGGGCCTGGTAGGTCTTGATATCCTGCCGGAGCAGCTCATAGGAGGTCACGATGACGTCCGTGTCGCCGCCCATGGCCTCCTCCAAAAGGCGCTTGCGCTCCGCCACGGGGCCCAGCACCGCTCGGACCTTCAGGTCGTTGGGGAAGTGGGCGAACTCATCGATCCAGTTGAGGATGAGGGAGGCGGGGCAGACGATGAGCGAGGGGTTGCCCACCTGGGCGCGGGGCGAGGTGGAGAGGTATGCGATGGCCTCCAAAGTCTTGCCGAGGCCCATCTCGTCCGCCAGGATGCCCCCGAAGTGGCAGCTCTCCAAGGTCTTCATCCACTGGAAGCCCACCTTCTGATAGGGCCGCATCATCGCATCCAGGCCCTCGGGCACCTGGTAATCGCTGTCCGCCACGGACTTGAAGCTGCGGATCATATCCCGGAACTGCTTGTCTCGGGTCACACGGAAGGCCTCGTTGCCGGAGAGCAGGCTGTCCAGGTAGAGCGCCCGGAAGGCGGGGACGGTCACCTTGCCGTCTGCCAGGTCCTTGGGGGCCAGACGCAGCATGTGGGCCATCTCGGCCATGGTCTCGTAGGCAGAGCCCGCCTGGAGCCGGAGCACCCGGCCGTTTTTGAGCCGGTAATAGCGGCGCTTCTTGAGCAGGGAGTCGTAGAGCGCCTCCAACTCCTCCGGCGGGAACTCCCCGGTGTCGATGCGCAGGGTGAGCATGCCCTGGGAGACGGAGATGCCCACCGCAGCTCTCGCGGTAACCGGAATCTCCTTGGCCAGCAACCGATCCGTGGTGAAGACCTCGCCCATCTTCCGGATCTCCTCCAGGCCGTCCACCAGGAAGTCCAGGATGGCCTCCTCATTGGTCAGGGAGAAGACAGGTCCGTTGAGGGTCGGTTTGCTGGGCATGATGCCCTCCAGGCTGCGGATCACGTTCTGCTCCGCCACCAGATCCCGCTTCACCTGCGGGGTGGCCTTGGCGGGTGTTCCGGGGTTGATCAGCGCCTTGTCGTAGCGGAACTTCAGCTCCAGGGTGAGCTTGTCCGCGTCTGGGAGGTCCAGATAGAACTGGGGCATGCACTCGTCCGGCAGGAACTGCTCCATCAGGCCGGCATCGTCCTCCACCGCAATTTGCTCCCGCAGGGGAACCAGCACCAGATTGCTGAATGCCGGCATATCGCTATTGGCAATGCGCATGCGCTTTCTCCGGAAAGGCAGCTTGACGTAGCTATTCTGGTTTTCGAGCAGCGGGTAGACGTCCTTTGCAAATGCCGCACTGCAGCGGTAGATCCGGTGGCCGACGGCCGCATAGCGGGAGAGGTGGTTGCCGAAGAACGAGATGGGCTCCTCGCTGGAGAGTTCCAGCCGCACGCCGCCGTTTTCGGACACCAGCTCCGCATGGACCTCCGGATCCCCCACGGTAAAGATCACCGGCTGCTGGGAATTCTGCAGGGCCACATCCTGTCCCAGAAGGACATCGAACCAGCGGTCGAAGGACTCTCCCTGGAGGGTGATGGAGCTTTTCACCAGGGTGGGCCGGCTGTAGTAGTCCACTTTGTCCGCGTATCGGTCCGCAAACGTCTCAAACTGCCGCCGGTGGTCCGCAATGATGTCGAAGAGCTTGCGGGACCGCTCATCAAACATCTCTATCCCGTGCCGCAGGGTGAGGTTCTTTCCGTAGGAGGCCTCTTTGCGATAGGCGACATTATTCACCATGTCCTCCATGTTCCGCACCACGTACATGCGGTCTATCCCGATGCTCACGGTGAAGACAGGGTACTTGTCCTCGGAGGGCATATCAGACAGCTTGGGGATCAGGTGCACCTTGCCCACCAGGTCCTCATCCATGTCCTGCCCGGCATCCTTCATCAAACTCTGCAGAATCCTCTGCACCGCCTTGTCGCTCTCCTCCACGGGAGCACCGTTCTGCTCCGTGATGGCGAACATGGCGGCCGCCTCATGCCGGCAGTACCTCCGGTAATAAAAGCTCGTCTTACCCATGCAGGTACAGGTGATGTCGAACCCATTCTCGCCATCCTGTATCACCACATGGTGTTTGAGCGCTCCATCGATCACATCACATTCCACCGTCTGGTCCTCCGACGTACCGGTCTCCTTCAGATCACACACGTTTCCGTCCAGGTACAACAACTCTCCCCGTGCCGCGTCAGACTCACCGCATAGATCCTCTATTCTGCTTCTTGCAAATCGCATGTCATCATTTTCCTTTCCAATGTCTTTGCCATTCCAAGCATTTATACAGCAATTGCTCCGTTTTTGCAAGGGGGAACCGGCGGACCGGTAACTTTTGCCGCCGTAGAGATACTTGCATCACAAGCCGGAACCTGCTAGGATAGCACCATCCTGTCCCGGGAGGTGTGGCAGAAACATGCGAACCATTGTACTGGTGGAAGACGAGCTCCAGGCGTCCCAGCTGATCCAGCAATACGTGGCCCGTTTCTGCAAGGGCTATCAATGCATGGCCTTTCCAACGGCGGCGGAGGCATTGGCCTGGTCCAAAGAGCACCCTGTAGATCTCTTTCTCCTGGACATCCAGCTCCCGGACTACCGCGGCACAGAGCTGGGCAGGCAGATCCGGGCCATGCCGGCATACCGCTTCACCCCCATACTCTTCACCACGGAGCTTGCGGGAGAGGAGCTCAACGCATACCGGGAGATCAAGTGCTGGGACTTCCTCGTCAAACCCTTCACGGAGCAGCAGTTCGCGGCAGCCATCTCCGCCGCCCTGGAGCTGGGCCGCAGAGTGGAGCGGAGGCCCGCGGTGTTGCGCATCGAGCAGAAGCAGTTTCTCTTCGAATACAGCCTCCGAGACCTTCTCTATATCGAATCTTTCGGCAAGCGGGCGGTGATCCACGCCTATACTGCGGGACGGCTGCTGGCAGATCAGGTGTCCGGGTACTCCCTGGCCCGGTTTCTGGAACTGGCGGGGCCCGGGCAGCTGGTCCAGTGCCACAAGAGTTATCTCATCAACCCCGCCCGGCTGGAGAAGGTGGACAAGTCCCAGCGGCTGCTGTGGCTCCGGGACTGCCCGGACGCCATTCCCATCGGAGAGAAATACCAGGGGAATCTCAAGGAGGTGCGTGCCTGATGACAGATCTGATCGCGCAGTGCTTTCTGGACGGCGTGCTGCTGACCCTCTGCGGGCTGGGGCTGCTGGGGAGACAGCGGGGAAAGCGGGATCTGCTGCTGCCATTGGTCTACACCGCCCTGTGTCTCGTGATCCGGATGTGCTTCTGCCGCAATCTCGCCCCCGCGGTCTTTGTCCTCCTCCCGGCAGACCACCTTCTCGCGGTCCTGTACCTGCTGGTGCCGGCCCTGCCCCTGAACAGCAGCTGGTATCGGACCCGAGAGCGCACCGTCTTCTGGGGCACCCTGGCCCAATTTGCTCTCTTTCTGCTCCTCCGGGAGGCTTGCCTTCTCCCATTGGCGGCCCTGGGCCTCTCAGACGGCCCGGTGGTCCTGTACGGCGTCCGGCTGCTGTCCCCGCTTCTCTGGGCAGCGTTTGCCGGCTGGGGCCTCCTCCGCTGGCTCCGGGAGCAGCTGGCAGAGGAAGACACCGCCGTGCAGGCGGTGTCCGCCGCCACACTGGCGGCGCTCCTTCTCCTCTGGCAGTTCCAGGTGCAGCAGAACCAACCCTGGCTGGCCGGTGCAATCCTGCTCTCTCTGGTAATCCTGCTGGACGGCGGTCTCCTCCTCTGGGAGCAGCGGCGCATCCGGGAACAGCAGCACACGAGGCTTCTGGAGCAGTACCTCCCCATGGTGGAGGAGCTGGTGGAGTCTGTCCGGGCCCGGCAGCACGCCTATCGGAACCAGATGATGGCGGTGTCCGCTGCGGTATCCACGGCAGACAGTCTGGAGGCGGCACGGAGTGCGGTGTCAGCCCTCGCGGGAGAGGCGGTGCTGGACGAGACAGACCGGCAGCTCCTCCGCTGCGATAGCAAGCTCATCAGCGGGATGCTCTATGGAAAGATCCGACAGGCGGGTCTCCGGCACATTCGGGTGGAGGCCTCCCTCAACGGCGGCTTTCTCCGGCGGTCTCTCCCGGAGAGCAGCTGGGTGGAGATCCTGGGCGTGCTGCTGGACAACGCCCTGGAGGCCTCCCAGCCGGACGATGTGGTCTATCTCCGCACGGAGGACCAGGACGGCGCCCTCCGGCTCACGGTGTCCAACCCCTGTCCCCCCAAGTCCAACGCGGAGCTGGCGGAGATGTTCCGCCGGGGATACAGCACCAAGGCGGACCACGGCAGGGGATACGGTCTCTATAACGTGCGACAGATCGTGGAGCGGGCCGGCGGGAAACTGGTGGTCCGAAACGAAGAGATCGGCGGGGCAAGCTGCCTCACCATCGGCGTCATCCTCTCATAACAGATGCAGCCATTGCGGCGGTATGCGGGATTTCATTCCCGCATACCGCCGTTTCGTTCCCAAACGCTTGCATCCGCCAGACGGCTCCGGTACACTGCCGCCAGAAAGGAAGTGCCCCCTATGACACGCCTCATCCTGCTGGAACTGCGCAAGCTGGCAAAACCGGTGCTCACGGTGCTGGGCCTTCTCACCGCCGTGACCTGCGTTCTCTGCTGCACCCTCTTCCGGGACTACGCGCTCTGCTATGCCCTGGACAAGTGGGAGATCGGCACGGAGTTTCTCCCCCTGCTGTTTCCCCTGATTGTAACCGTCCCAGTCTGCTGGCAGCTCTATTACGAGCGCCGGGACCGGTTTCTGGTGTACACCCTGCCACGGATCTCCAAGGGCGGGTACCTCGCCGCCAAGTGGACCGCCTGCGCCGTCTCCGCCTTCGTCCTGCTCTTCGTCCCCTATGTGCTCTCCGGCCTCACCGCCCTGTATCTGGCTCCATATGCGGAGCTCCATCCGGAGTGGGTCCGCCCGTACTTTCACATCTTTCTCACCTGGTATACCAAGTACCCCCTGATGTACCTCTTTGTACTGTCCCTTTGGAAAGGCCTTCTCGGCGTCCTCACCATGACCTTCGGCTTTGTGCTGGCCCTTTTCAGTTCCAACCTCTTCGTGGTGCTCACCGCTCCCTTCGTCTACGCCCTCCTGGACAACTTTCTCTGGTCCGCCCTCCGCATCCCCAACTGCTTCCTCGCGGCCTTTGAGCCATACAAGTTCGGCTCTTCCCTTACAGTCCAGCACTGGCTGTGGGGTCCCATCCAGCTCACCCTGGTGATCTGCCTCACCGTCCTCTACTACACCAGGCTCCGCCGCCGCTCCATCTACCCCCTATGATCCGGCGCACATTCCGAAAAGCCGGCGCGGGCAAGTTCCTGCTGCTCTGGGCATTCTCCCTGCTGAACGGCATCGGCGCCCGGAGCACCGGCCCGGACGGGCAGCTGCTGCACATGCTGGCGCTGCTCTCAGACGAGAACTACGCGATTTTCGTGGTGCTGCCGGTGCTGCTCTTTCTCTGCGGCGGTCTCATGGGGGACGATGCCCAGCCGGTGCTCCTCCGCTACGGCAGCTACGCCCGCTATTTCCGGACCAAGGCACAGGCTTTGACGATGGTGTGCACGGTTCTCTGGCTGGGACAGCTCATGGCGCTCTTTCTCACCAGTTTAGGCCTCCCCCGCACCCACGGCTGGCCGGATGCCCAGGGCAGCGGGATCTGGCGGAACGTCTTCGCCCTCCTGAAGACCATCTTTCCCAGCCCGGAACTGGCCCTCTTTTGCAGCGCCCTCCACCTGCTCATCGGGTACTGGCTGGTCTCTGTCCTCGCCCTATGGCTGGGGCACTTTCTCCCCCGGATCCCCGCCATCGCCGTGCTGGCAGCCCTCTACGTGCTCACGGTCTTCCAGACGAGACTGCCCGCCATGGGACGGCCGCCCCTGGTGTTTCTCACCGGTCTCATCCACTGGACGCTGCTCCTCTATAACTGCACCGCACCATGGCGCCTCCCCCTCACCCTCTGCAACACCGTCTTGTTGCTGACTGTGATCGGGTACACGGTCCGAATCTGCTGGCAGAGGCAGATCTCCCTGCCCCAGCCCAAATCCAAAGGTCTCTCTTCCCTGTACCGGAGGCTGCTCTTCACCCGCAGGAATCTGGCATTGGCGGGGTCTGCCGTTGTCCTCCTGTCCCTCTGGACCTGGTTTCGCGGCGCACCGCCGGAGAGCGGCAGGCAGTGGGTGTTCGAGCTGCTGGCAGGCCACGGCACCGGATCCCTCTGGGTGATCGGGATGCTCTCCCTTCTCCTGGCAGAGGTGCTTCCCCTGTGGCCTTTGGGGGACCTGGTCGCCAAGGTTCTCCAGGGGCAGACGCTCTTCGCCACCGTCCGGCTCCGGCGGCAGACAGATGTGCTCCGGGGCCTTCTGAAAACCGCCGTGCTGTGGCTGCTCTTCTGGGGTGTGCTCCTTCTGGGGGCAGAGATCTTTCCAATCTGGTTTTTGGACCTGCCGGCAGACCCGGTACTCGCAATGTGGGCCACCGGTCTCCGGCTTCTGGATATGGCCCTGCAGTTTCTCCTGCTGCTGTCTGTCCTCTGTCTCTCAGGCCAACCAACAGCGGGCTTTGGGATCCTGGTCCTGCTGCACCTATTGGCAGTGCTGCCCATTCCCTGGCTGCCGGTGGGGCTGTCCAGCCTGCTGCGGCTCCGGCTGCCGGAGGCAGGCGGAGCCGTCTCCCCCGGCGCGGCATTTGTCCTACTCACAGGATGCTGTCTCGCGCTGCTCCTCTGGCTATGGCTGTACGGCATCCGCAAGCTCTTTGTAAAGATAGGAGGCTGATCTTCTTGAATACCATCATCGAAGTGGACCATGTGTGCAAGTCCTTTCACCGCCGCACCATTCTGGACGACATCTCCCTCTCCGTACAGGAAGGCGAGACCGTGGGCATCGTGGGCGGCAATGGCAGCGGCAAGTCCGTGCTCTTTCAGCTGATCTGCGGCTTCTACACCCCAGACAGCGGCACCGTCCGGGTCCGAGGCAAACCTTTGGGCAAGGGTCAGGACTTCCCGGAGAACATCGGGGTGCTCATCAACGCCCCGGGGTTCATCGGCCTGGACACCGGCATTCAGAACCTCCGGTATCTCGCCGGGATCCGCGGTGCCATTGGAGACCAGGAGATCCGGGTTGCCATGCAGAAGGTGGGCCTGGACCCGGAGGACCGCACCCGTGTGGAGCACTACTCTCTCGGCATGAGGCAGAAGCTGGCCCTGGCCCAGGCCATCATGGAGGGACAGGACATCCTCATCCTGGACGAGCCCTTCAACGCCCTGGACTACAAGACCTACCAGGACCTGAAGGAGCTGCTGCACATCCTCCAGGCGGAGGGCAAGACCATTCTCCTCACCTCCCACAACTTTGAGGACCTGGAGGCCCTGTGCCAGGAGATCTACGTGCTGGAGGACGGGCATCTGGGCACCCTGCCCCGGGAGGAGATGCGCAAGCGGTTCCGGGGATAGGGAAGGCTGTCGAAAGAGGGCGAATATTGTCGAAAAATCGGGCAGGAGGCCAACCTCCTGCCCGATTTGATGGAAGGGCGCACAATCCGCGTGGGACGAGATCGTTAATTTTTTAACAGTCTCGTCCCACGGCAAAACCGCGTCTTCCCAGACGCGCAAGGCCCGGCTGATCGCGCTCTCCCTCCTGTGCTAAAAACTGTGCCGGGCAGCGGCGGCTGCCCGGCACAGCTGTTCTTGCCCTATGGATTTGCCTGCCGGATGAACTCTGCAAAGTGACGGATGTACTCCGGCAGCGCAAAGGCCAGCCCCCGCCACACCTCCTGGAAGTTCCGGGCGGCTGCCGGGAGAAGATGGACGCCCCCTCTGGCCACCAGGTTCTTCACCGCCTCCCGGTCTTTGACGCGGGCTTCCACAGTGGCGGTAATCCGATGGCGATCCCCACACTCACCTATGAGGCCTTCTGTGCCGGACAGCGAAATGCGGGATCCTCAGTAGCTGCGGCAGGTACGCTTCTCACTGCGCACCCGCAGCATACAGATTGCGCACTTTCGCCTCAAGATCTGCCGAAAGATCTGCTTTCGCCATGGCTTTGTCAAAGCTCATATGATACTCCCGCACATCACCCAAGATCATTTTCAGGATCTGCCTGAGCATCGTATTCTCCCTCGCATCAGATTGAGCACGTTGTGCTTTGACTTCTGCGTCAACCTGCGCTTTGACTTCTGCATCAACCTGCGCTTTAACGTAATCGCTGAACATACTATCCGCCCCTTCGATTCCATGGTTCATGATAAAGCCAGGATTTTCATCAATGCATCGCTGCACCCAGCGTCTTTTTTGTGGAAAACAAAATCCGTACGCACCGGCTGTGTCCCGATTTTAATCTCTTGCAGGAGAAGCCCCAATTTTGATCATCCACTTCTCTCATCACAACGATCTGAACAGACAGCCAGCTTGCCAGTGTGACTTCATAGACACCTTTTGGGCGTGTTGGGATCGGCTTGCGGCCAGCGTACATCGAGAAATGCGGCGAGACAGGTGTGCCAATCCATCGGCTCTTTCTGATCAGAGTTTTGGTTCTTCTGGTCTTCGCTGCCGTCCGCATTCCCCGTAATCGGATCTGCCATAGCTATGCTTATCCTCTCTTCCTATTATACTCATTTGGTACTCATTGTCAAGGCACTTTCTGTGGCACGCATGCAATTTGGTTTCGGGAGCGATGTCTGGTGGCTTGGGGCTTAGCAATGCTTCGCGTGCAATCATCGAAGTGGACCATGTGTGCAAGTCCTTTCACCGCCGCACCATTCTGGACGACATCTTCCTCTCCGTACAGGAAGGCGAGACCGTGGGCATCGTGGGCGGCAACGGCAGCGGCAGTCCGTGCTCTTTCAGCTGATCTGCGGCTTCTACACCCCAGACAGAGGCACCGTCCGGGTCCGGGGCAAGCCCTTGGGCAAGGGACAGGACTTCCCGGAGAACATCGGGGTGCTTATCAACGCCCCGGGGTTCATCAGCCTGGACACCGGCATCCAAAACCTCCGGTATCTCGCCGGGATCCGCGGTGCCATTGGAGACCAGGAGATCCGGGCGGCCATGCGGAAGGTGGGCCTGGACCCGGAGGACCGCACCCGTGTGGAGCACTACTCTCTCGGCATGAGGCAGAAGCTGGCCCTGGCCCAGGCCATCATGGAGGGACAGGACATCCTCATCCTGGACGAGCCCTTCAACGCCCTGGACTACAAGACCTACCAGGACCTGAAGGAGCTGCTGCACATCCTCCAGGCGGAGGGCAAGACCATTCTCCTCACCTCCCACAACTTTGAGGACCTGGAGGCCCTGTGCCAGGAGATCTACGTGCTGGAGGACGGGCATCTGGGCACCCTGCCCCGGGAGGAGATGCGCAAGCGGTTCCGGGGATAGGGAAGGCTGTCGAAAGAGGGCGAATATTGTCGAAAAATCGGGCAGGAGGCCAACCTCCTGCCCGATTTGATGGAAGGGCGCACAATCCGCGTGGGACGAGTTTGTTAATTTTTTAACAATCTCGTCCCGCGGCAAAACCGCGTCTTCCCAGACGCGCAAGGCCTGGCTGATCGCGCTCTCCCTCCTGTGCTAAAAACTGTGCCGGGCTGCGGCGGCTGCCCGGCACAGTTGTTCTTGCCCTATCAATTTGCCTGCCGGATGGACTCGGCGAAGTGGCGGACATACTCCGACAACGGGACACCAGGTATAGGTTTCGGCTGGCGGTGAGCTCTGGCCACCAGGTTCTTCACCGCCTCCCGGTCTTTGACGCAGGCTTCCACAGTGGCGGTAATCCGATGGCGATCCCCACAGACCTTCTGTGCGGGATATCGAAAAGCGGGAGCATCAGTAGCTGCGGCAGGTACGCTTCTCACTGCGCACCCGCAGCATACAGATTGCGCACTTTCGCCTCAAGATCTGCCGAAAGATCCGCTTTCGCCATGGCTTTGTCAAAGCTCATATGATACTCCCGCACATCGCCCAAGATCATTTTCAGGATCTGCCTGAGCATCGTATTCTCCCTCGCATCAGATTGAGCGCGTTGTGCTTTGACTTCTGCATCAACCTGCGCCTTAACGTAATCGCTGAACATACTATTCACCCCTTCGATTCCATGGTTCATGATAAAGCCAGGATTTTCATCAATGCATCGCTGCACCCAGAATGTTATTGCTCTTTTCTGCTCTTCGCTAAGCCCATTGCTAAAATTTTTGACAACTCCCCACGGCTAAAGCCGGCGGATTCTTGTTTCATCGACCACTGCCTGCCGAAGCAGGTCTTACACGATCTCAACCAAGCGTTAGGTTCGGATGTGC
>CANRFN010000042.1 GCA_947629915.1 uncultured Oscillospiraceae bacterium
GGAGATACATCAGTTTTGGCTGGTCTAGTGAACTTTTTGAGCCAGGTCATATCCTCTATGCAGACGAGCCAGGTTCACATGAAACTTTACCAAGCATCTACGTCCTTAGCTACCTTTCACATCGCTGGTTCACATGAAGTACTCATGATCACGCTGTGATTTTCTATTCTCTTTGCATTGTTTCATGTGAAACAATCAGAGACGTATCCTATCTTTGTAACGCTCCTGATGTTTCACATGAAACATTTCTAAGCCGGTATGTTTCTCTCACTACCTTTCGCATCTCTGGTTCACAGGAACACTCAAAATCTTGTTGAGATTTTCAATCCTCATCTCATTGTTTCATGTGAAACAATCTTACACATGTCTCTGCTCATTAGCATTCCTGATGTTTCACATGAAACATTACCAAGCCGGTCATTACCTTTCGCTTCTCTGGTCCACAGGAACACTCAAGATCTTGCTGAGATTCTCAATCCTCATCTCATTGTTTCATGTGAAACAATCTGACACATGTCCTTTTTCAGTGGCACTCACGATGTTTCACATGAAACATTACTAAGCCGTTACGTTCCTCCACTACATTTAGCATCTCTGGATCACATGAACACTCAAGATCCTGTAGAGATTCTCAATCCTCATTTCATTGTTTCATGTGAAACAATTTGATACGTATCCTTGCTCGCTAACGCTACTGATGTTTCACATGAAACATCACAAGGCTGGTACTTTCCTCCCCCATCTTTCACATCACTGATTACCTGAAATACTATTAGTCTAGCAGGGATTCACTATTTGCTTCATGGTGTTTCATGTGAAACAATAAGACATGGGGGGTTGCTCAGAAAAGCTCAGAGTGTTTCACATGAAACATTGCCACTCTGGCATATCTCCTAATATCTTCTTGCAACTCATCGTTTCATGTTAAACTCTCAGGCTTGCTGTGATCCTCTTTCCGCTCATCATTGTTTCATGTGAAACAATCTGCCACATGTGCTTGTGCAGTAGCACCCTTGATGTTTTACATGAAACATTACCAGTCCGGACGTCCCCCCCGTAACTTACTAATCGCTGGTTCACATGAATACTCATGATCTCGCTGATATTCTCTATTCTTATCTCATTGCTTCATGTGAAACAATCTAACATGCGTCCATGCTCAGTAGCACGACTGATTTTTCACATGAAACAATACCAAGCTGGTGCGTTCCTCGCACTACCTTTTGCATCTCTTGTTCACATGAACATTCAAGATCTTGCTGGGACTCTCAATCCTCATCTCATTGTTTCATGTGAAACAATCTGACATGCGTCCTTACAGAGTAGGAACACTGATTTTCATACGAAAAATAACCAAGTCGATTCGTTCCTCCATCTATATTTCGAATCTTTGTTTATATGAAATATTCATTGTCTCTATCTACACAAGATAGAAAAGCCAAGCTCAATTCAGCTGTTACCTCCCAAACCAATATGATAAGATACTTCCTGAGATTTGCTTGCCTTTTGTTCAAGAATCGTGTATCATGTGAAACAGGTTGCTTACCCTTAGGAGGTGCAATATGTTTCACGAAGATTATATGCATGAAGCACTGAAAGAAGCAGAGCGCTGCCTCACCTCAGGTGATGTCCCTGTTGGTTGTGTGATTGTAGACACGTCCGGTATTATCATAGGTCGAGGTAGAAATCGCCGCGAGGACGTTCAAGATGCCACAGCCCATGCTGAAGTGGAAGCGATCCGTGATGCTTGTAAATTTCTCAATTCATGGCGCCTTGATGGTTGCACACTCTACGTGACGCTTGAGCCTTGCCCTATGTGTGCCGGTGCTATCATCAACGCCAGGATCTACGAGGTACGCTACGGAGCGAAGGAACCCAACACCGGATGTTGCGGAAGTGTTTTGAATCTCTTCTGGGAACGCTTCCCCTTTCGTCCCAGGATCTATGGCGGCCTTCTTGCTGAGCAGAGTCAGTCACTCTTGGATCGATTTTTTGGAGAATTGCGTCTCAAGGAAAGCCTAAGTCCTGAAATTTGAACCCGTGAAACCTTTCCTTCCACAGGAAATATTAGAAATCGCAAGTATTTCAGAACTTTCCGGAAAGTTTAATACTCTTGTAACATCTCGCTGCGAACATTCGTAATGAAGCCGCGGTATCATACGTCTTGCAAGAGCATCCTTTCTTTTTCATTCTATCCTCCAATTCTTTTGCTATTTGGCCGGGAAGCAATTCCCGGCCGCTTTTTATTCTTTTAGCGCTTTACTCCGTTAAATTGTCCAATTTCTTATCTCGTTTTACCTACAATCTTCTTGCATTTTCCCCTCATTTCTGCTAATATGACGTGGCCCCAATCCACCCTTGCAAGACCTACATTTCTTTCAAAGAGGAGAGGAATCAAGTCGTATGGAATGGAAAAGAGAGGCCCGCGAGTACGTCATGCTCACCATCGGCACTGTGATTACTGCCGCGGGTTCGTATTTTTTCAAGTTCCCAAATCACTTCTCTACCGGCGGGGTCACCGGTATGGCAGTCATCTTCTCTGCCATCTTCCCTGGCATCAGCAATTCCTCGTTCACCACAATCATCAACTTGCTCTTTCTGATCTTAGGCTTCCTCGTTCTATCCAAGAGTTTTGGCATTCGCACCGTCTACTGTACGATCCTATTCTCCGCAGTCCTTCAGCTTTTCGATGTCCTCTTTCCCATGTCAGCTCCCCTCACAGACGACACACTCATGGAGTTGTTCTACGGCGTGGCTCTGCCTGCCTTCGGGGCAGGGATCCTCTTCAACTTGGACGGATCCACCGGCGGCACAGACATCCTGGCCATGATCCTCAAGAAGTACACGAGCTTAGACATTGGCACGGCCCTGATGTATGTGGATTTCATCGTTGCCGCGTCCACGTTCTTCTTCTACGGGATCAAAGTAGGCCTGTACTCCATGCTGGGTTTGATCCTGAAGACCGCTCTCGTAGACAACGTGATCGAGTCCCTCAACCGGAAGAAGTGTTTCATGACAATCACTAAGCATCCTAATGAGGTCTGTGATTATATCCTCCACACGCTCAACCGCTCTGCTACGTTCTGGGAGGCGGAAGGCGCGTACTCTCAGACAGAACGCTGGGTGGTTCTCACCTGTCTCACCAGAGGCCAGGCAGTCAAGCTGCGGAGACATCTGAAGCTCTCTGATCCAGAGGCCTTCATGTTGGTTACCAACTCCAGTGAAATCTTCGGCAAAGGCTTTCTCCATGTGACCTGATCGATACCAATCACGTCCTCCCTTCCCTGGGAGGACGTTTTTTGTTTCACATGAAACACGCGTCCTTCGTTCGATGGATTTCGAGGATGGACAAGCGCTATACTGGTCTATCATGAGACTGGGGGCTTTCCTATGGCACTCTTTCGCAAAACCGAGAAACGCGTTGTCCTCGATATCCCAATCGCAGAGATCCATACCAATCCCAATCAACCTCGGCAAATTTTTGATCCAGACGCAATGCGCGAGCTGGCAGACTCGATCAAACAGCATGGCATTATACAGCCACTCACAGTTCGAAAGACAGCTGAAGGCTGGGAGCTCATCTCCGGTGAGCGTAGACTTCGCGCAGCAGAGATCGCGGAACTGCAGACTGTTCCCTGTCTCACCATGGATGTCTCTACGGAGCAGTCCTCATTTCTTGCTCTCATCGAAAATGTACAACGGAGAGATCTGAATGTTTGGGAGGAAGCAGAGGCCATTCAAAACTTGATAGGCCAGTATCACCTCTCGCAAGAAGAGGCAGCCACGCTGATCGGAAAGAGTCAGTCTGCCGTGGCAAACAAGCTGCGCCTTCTCAAGCTACCCGGGGATGTAATTGCCGATATCCAGAAAGCGTCACTCTCTGAAAGGCACGCCAGAGCTCTCCTCCGGCTAGATTCTCCAGAAAGACAACGGAAAGCACTCCAGCACATCATCGACAACAATCTAAACGTTGCGCAGACAGACGCATACATACAGAGACTGCTCAACCATGCACCGAGGAAGCGGGCAAAGCCAGTCTATCGTTGCAAAGACATCCGACTTTTCCTGAACACCATTCAGCGCGGCCTGGACATCATGAAATCCGCTGGGGTGGCTGCGGAGTGCGGGAGATCGGAGACAGAGGAACAGATCGTTCTCACCATCTGTATCCCCAAAACGGCGCCCGATGTTACAAATGAGACAGCATAACCGCTCTCTCCCTATACTCCAGATCCTTGCGTACCACCCCATAACATGGCTGTAGCCTCCCCCCTGCCCTGCCGCAAATCTAGAAAGGCATCTCTTGTGCTCCATGTGCAAGAATCTGTCTGAAGCAGCCGCATTAGTTCTTCAACAGCGCAGATTTTAGAGACCAGGAAAGCGTTTCTCCTTTACAGTTATTCCATAGATAGCGAATCGATAGTTCTGGGGAAGCTGTTTCAGCTTTAATGGACTCCGAATCTTCCTTCAAATCCTCGAAGAGAAAATGCCTTTGATCTAGCGTCCCTCCCTGCCCTCTCGCAATACGTCATATTGAGGGCAACTCTTGCTCTTCCTCCCTCAATTCGATCTTACTATTTCTTACCCCATCAAACATTCACATCCGCACAAACGGAAGAACGGAGCAGCGTATCCAAAGAAACGCTGCTCCGTTTTGGTTTGATTTGGTCCAAAGTTGAACATGAAACTTGCTTTCGAAATACAATATACAATTTTATAACTTTTTCAAACTGTTATTTTATTGCTTTTTGTAGATGTATAATTAAAAAGCAAATAAGTTAAATATATTTCTGAACCGCTGAAATACTATATATTTGGATTTCCTTTATATAAAGTATTCCTTTCCAATAGCGCAATTGCCAGTCTTAAGCCAAATATTTGCCGCTTTTTTATGCAAAGTATTCCGATTTTTCTTCCGAAACCAGTTGAAATTCCCTACTGGCTATTATATAATGCAAGAGATTGTACCCCTAGATGTTTGCGATTTCGGAAAGGTGGTTAAGCTATGTCCAAGAAGATCTCCATCGTAAACCAGAAAGGCGGAGTCGGGAAAACAACCACCTGTGTGAACCTCGCAGCAGCACTTACCGCGCAAGGGAAAAAGGTCCTTGTCATAGACTTCGACCCTCAGGGCAATGCCACTTCTGGGTTCGGCATAGAAAAGAACAAGTCCCCCAACATCTATGATGCGGTGATCGGTAACGTGCCCCTGTCCAAGGCAATCTATAAAACCAAGTGGAGCGATGTCTCCCCGTCCAATAAAGGCCTTTCCGGCGCCACCATTGAGCTCATCAATCTGGAACGCCGGGAGTACCGCTTGAAGGATGCGATTCAGGAGGTAGACCCTCTCTATGACTATATCTTCATAGACTGCCCCCCTTCCCTGGAGATCCTTACCTTGGATGCCCTGGTAGCAGCAGACTCCCTGCTGGTGCCGGTACAGTGCGAATACTACGCACTGGAGGGTTTGGCCGATCTCCTGTACACAGTCCGCCGCGCCAAGCGCAGCCTGAACCCGAAGCTGGAGATGGAGGGCATCGTCCTCACCATGTACGATGGCCGCACCAACCTCTCCCTCCAAGTGGCGGAGGAGGTAAAGCGCCACTTCCCCGGACAGGTGTTCGCCTCGGTGATCCCCCGGAACGTGCGTCTCTCGGAGGCGCCCAGCCACGGACTGCCCGTCACCGCGTACGACCCACTCTCCCGGGGCTCCGAGGCATACAAACTATTGGCGTCTGAGTTCATCAGCCGCTATCACTAAATATACAGAGATAGGAGATGATACCATTGGCCGTTGGGAAAGGCCTTGGTAAAGGTTTCGATGCTATCATGGGCGACAGCAGCATCCACACCCCGGAGGCAGGTGCGCTATCCTTGCCCATCTCACAGGTACAGCCCAACCCGAATCAGCCCAGACGCCGCTTTGACCCGGACAATCTGCAGGACCTGGCAGACTCCATCCGGGAGAACGGAATGCTCCAGCCCATCACCGTGCGTCTCAATTCCACCGGGTATTATCAGATCATCGCCGGCGAGCGCCGCTGGAGAGCTGCCAAGTTGGCTGATCTCCAGGAGATCCCGGCCGTGGTGATTGAGGCGGACGACCGCACCGCCCTTGAGCTGGCTCTGGTAGAGAACCTCCAGCGGGAAGATCTGAATCCCATCGAAGAGGCGGAGGGCTATGCCCTACTCTCCAATACCTTTGGTCTCACGCAGGAGGAGATCGCGGATAAGATGGGCAAGTCTCGATCTACCATCGCCAATGCGATGCGTCTCAACACCCTCCCCGAGAAAGTCCGGGACATGGTCATGGACGGATACCTCACCGCCGGCCACGCCAGAGCGGTGCTCTCCATCGAACAGGGCCCGGAGGCGCAAGAGGTGTTCGCCGATCTGCTGGTAGAACACGGTCTCAACGTCCGGCAGGCGGAGAATGCGGCCAAGCACTTTGTCTGGCCCATCCCGGAGAAGCAGCCCAAAGAGGCAAACCCAAACCAGATCTACCTGAACACCCTGGAAAAGGACCTCACTGCATTTCTGGGCCGCAAGGTCTCCATCTCAGACCGGGGCAAAAAGGGCAAGATCACCCTGGAATATTACAACACCGAGGATCTCAATAACCTCGTAGAACTCCTGCAGCATTCTAACCCGCAGGCGGCGAAAGGAGGAGAGGTATGAATTCCCCCAATCAGATGGAGGAGAGCAAAGGAGATCAGAAAGACCAGTTTCAGCAGGAGCGGAAGTCCCGCACAGCGCCGGTGTATGTATATCTGTTAATCCTGTTTGCAGCCGCTTTTGCCATGCTGTTGCTGGCCTATCTCATTCAACAGCGAAATGAAGACGTCTTGAGTGCATACTGCACGCCCTATGTACAGCAGGTGCCTGCCTTCCTGGAAGCGCACTCTATGAACCATATCTGAGGAGCTATATCTCCCTTTACCCCCCCCCGCATAACAGCAACCTACCCTATTGAAAGGTGATACCGATGCTCGACATCAAGTTTGTACGAGAAAACCCTGAAATCGTCAAGGAAAACATTCGCAAGAAGTTCCAGGACGCCAAGCTGCCCCTTGTAGACCAGGTCCTGGATTTAGACACCAAGAACCGCGCCGCCATGACAGAGGCCAACGAGCTGCGCAACGCCCGCAACGTGCTGTCCAAGAAGATCGGCATGCTGATGGGACAGGCCAAGAAGGACCCCAGCAAGGCGGAAGAGGCCGAGGCCGTGAAGGCCCAGGTCAAGGCCAACGCAGACCGCCTCGCCGAGTTGGAAGTCCTGGAAGACACCTACGCCAAGGAGATCCGCAAGATCATGCTGCAGATCCCCAACATCATCGACCCCTCCGTCCCCATCGGCCCGGACGACACCCACAACGTGGAAGTGCAGCGTTTCGGCGAGCCCACCGTTCCCAGCTTTGAGATCCCCTATCACACCGCTATCATGGAGCGCTTCCACGGCATCGACATGGACGCCGCCGGCCGTGTCTCCGGCACCGGCTTCTACTACCTCATGGGCGACATCGCGAGACTCCACGAGGCCGTGCTCGCCTACGCCCGGGACTTCATGATCAACAAGGGCTTCACCTTCTGCATCCCGCCCTTCATGATCCACGGCAACGTGGTGGAGGGCGTCATGTCCCAGACCGATATGGACGCCATGATGTACAAGATCGAGGGAGAGGACCTCTACCTCATCGGCACCAGCGAGCACTCCATGATCGGCAAGTTCATCGACCAGATCATCCCCGAGGCCACCCTGCCTCAGACACTCACCAGCTACTCCCCCTGCTTCCGCAAGGAGAAGGGCTCCCACGGCATCGAAGAGCGGGGCGTGTACCGCATCCACCAGTTCGAGAAGCAGGAGATGATCGTGGTCTGCAAGCCCGAGGACTCCATGGCCTGGTATGATAAGATGTGGCAGTACTCCGTGGAGCTCTTCCGCAGCATGGACATCCCCGTCCGCCAGCTGGAGTGCTGCTCCGGCGATCTGGCCGATCTGAAGGTGAAGTCCTGCGACATCGAGGCCTGGTCCCCCAGACAGCAGAAGTACTTTGAGGTGTGCTCCTGCTCCAACCTGGGTGATGCCCAAGCCCGCAGACTGAAGATGCGCGTCAAGGGCGAAAAGGGCATGTACCTGCCCCACACCCTGAACAACACCGTAGTAGCCCCGCCGAGAATGCTCATCGCCCTCCTGGAGAACAATCTGCAGGAAGACGGCAGCGTGCGCATCCCCGAAGTCCTCTGGCCCTATATGGGCGGCACGAAAGTGCTCACCCCGGAACAGTAAGCAACCACTCCACCCAGCACCCCATTATAACTTGAGAGGAGTCACCAAACGATGAAAAACCATCTGCCAGCCCTGGTCGCCGGCCTTCTCACAGCATCCCTCATTCCCTTCCAAGTGAAGAAGGACGAGGAAACCGGCAACGTCACCCTTCGCGCTCTGCTCTGGAATGCCCGCATCTCCACCGATGAGAACAACCAGAAGAACGTGTCCGTGAACTTTGGTCCCAAGGTTCCCGCAGCCCCTGTCGCCGCACCCGTTGCAAATGAGCCGGAAGTGGATGCCGCCCCTGTATCCACGGAGATCGCCGTGGAGCAGGAGGCCACTGAGGCAGACTTCGCAGACGTAGAGCCGGAAGCTCCCGCTGCTGAGGAAGCGCCCGCCGCCGAAGAAGCTCCTGCAGCTGAGGAGGCACCTGCCGCTGAAGAGGCAGCTCCCGCCGAGGATGCCGCCCCTGCAGCCGAAGAGGCGCCCGCCGCAGACACCACCGTCACGGTGGCGGAAGAAGTCATCGAGGTCCCCGAGCCCGCCGCTGAGGAGACCCCCGCCCCCGAAGAGGCCCCTGCCGAGGAGCCCAAGCCGGAAGAGACCGCTGAGTAAGCTGGTACCGTACCAAAGCACAAACGAAAAGAGAAAGTAGGGATTCCGTCATGAAAAAGTTTTTAGAGGAATTCAAAGCCTTTATCAATAAGGGCAATGTCCTGGGTCTGGCCGTTGGCGTTATCATCGGCGGCGCCTTCTCCTCCATCACCACCTCCCTCACCAATGACATCATCATGCCCATCGTCGCCATCTTCCTGGGCGGCGTGGACTTCTCCAGCATGGCCATCAGACTGCCTTCCCCCTTCAACGTAGACCCGGAGGCAGCCCCCAACATGCTGAACTACGGCAACTTCATCTCCGCCGTCATCAACTTCTTTATCATGGCCCTTGTGGTCTTCTTCATCGTAAAGGCCGTGAACAAGGTCATGGACACCGCCAGAAGGCCCAAGCACGAAGAGCCCGCCGCTCCCGAAGAGCCCCCGGCACCCACCGCAGAGGAGCTGCTCACCGAGATCCGCGACCTCATGAAGGCCAACGTCAAGGCCGGCGGCAAGAAGTAATCCAGTACATATCAATCATCCGAAGAGGAGGATTCCCATGGCCGAACACACGCCGGGCACAGACAACCAGGAGTACAAGCCCGCCACTTTTGAGAAGCGGGTGGCAGCCTGGATGGGAATTGCCTACATGCTGTTGTTCCTGGGGATCTTCCTCTTCTCGCTCTATAAGCCCGGCGGCTCCCTGCAGGGCACCTTCCCTCTGTTTCTTCTCCCTGCCTGCATCTGTGTCTCTGTGGTGATCGTCCACAGACTGCGGGAGCACAATGCCCCCGGCGGCCCCGTGATCGGCGTCCTTGTGCTGCTGATCTGTATCGCAGGCGCCGTCTTCGGCCTGCTCATGGGTCTCCCGGCCCTCTTCGCAGCTTTCGCGGGGTGAGATATGGACATCCAGTGCATCGCCCCGTTGGTCCGAAGCGTTCTTGCCGCCATGGGCCTCTCCGATCAGACCAACCCCATGGCCCCGGAGATCCTCCAGGAGTACGCCAGACTGCTCCTGGAGAAGAACCAGGTCATGAACCTCACGGCCATCACAGAGCCCTCGGATGTGGCCCGCCTGCACTTCCTGGACAGCGCCGCCCTTTTACTGGCGGAAGACCTCTCCAGCGGTCCCGTGCTGGATGTGGGCACCGGCGCCGGCTTTCCCGGCTTAGTGCTGGCCATCTTGAGGCCGGAGCTGCAGGTCACCCTCATGGACGCACTGGAGAAGCGGATTCTCTGGCTCCAGGAGACCGCAGAGGCCCTGCAGGTGTCCAATGCCGTATCCGTGCACGCCCGGGCGGAAGAGGCAGCCAGGAAGCCGGAGATCCGAGAATCCTTTGGCGTTGTCACCTCCAGGGCCGTGGCAGATCTGCGGATCCTGTCCGAGCTCTGCCTTCCCTTTGTCCGCATAGGCGGCAGCTTTCTCGCCATGAAGGGCTCCCAGAGCCAGGCGGAGACGGAGGCCGCCCTCCACGCTATCGAAGAACTGGGCGGCTGTCTGGAGAAGACCATCCCCTACAGGATTCCCGGCACAGATGTGTCCCATGCGGTTCTGGTGATCCGCAAAGGGAATCCCACACCGGAGCGATACCCTAGGCGATGGGCCGTTCTCCAGCGCAAACCCCTATGAATGGGATTTTCCGGCTGGGATTTTCCCTCTTTTTTGTGAAAGTTTCCGAGAAAGTTTGAAGCTTTTGACGCTTTTCGTGAAGTTTTTGTTGCATCTCATTGTGAAATATGATATTCTCTAGGGGGTGGCACATGGGCATTTCCATCATGGTTACATCCGGAAAAGGCGGCACGGGAAAGACATCACTCACCGCAGCCGTCTCATCCTGTCTCGCGGCACTGGGCAAGCATGTCCTCTGCATCGACTGCGACATCGGCCTCAGGAATCTGGATCTGGCCTTAGGTCTCTCAGACCGGGCGATGATGGATTTCTCCGATGTCATGGCCCTGCGGTGTCCCCTGATCAAGGCCGCCGTAGAGCACCCCGAGATCAAGGGACTCTCGCTGCTCACCGCCCCGCTCTCCGCAGACAACCTGGACCCGGGCGCTTTTGTCCGCCTGGTATCCGATGCGAAGGACTATTTCGACTACATCCTGATGGACTCCCCGGCGGGGCTGGGCACCGGCTTTCAGCTGGCGAAATCCGCCGCAGACCGGGCCATTGTAGTCTCCGCCATCGATCCCGCCGCCCTGCGGGATGCCCAGCGCACGGTATCGGAGCTGCTCCACAGCATCTCCAACATCATGCTGGTGATGAACCGGGTGCAGCCCAGCATCATCCGGGAGCTGCGCACCTCCATAGACAACGCCATGGACGCTGCGGGACTGCCGCTGCTGGGCGTGATCCCGGAGGACCCGTCCGTCACGATTGCTGCGGCCAAGTCCGTCCCGCTTGTCCTCTCCTCCTATAAGGGGGCGGCACAAGCCTACCTGAATATCTCCAAACGTATCCTCGGCCAGCGTGTCCCATTGCTGCGCCTTCGCTAACTGAGAAAGGACGATCCCATGAATATCGCACTGATGAGCCACGACAACAAGAAGGAATTGATGGTGCAATTCTGCATTGCTTATTGCGGCATCCTTTCCCGCCACACCGTCTGCGCAACCAGCCGGACTGGAAGATTGGTCTCGGAGGCTACGGGGCTTCCGGTACAGCTCTTCCTGGCCCACACCCACGGCGGCTGCCAGCAAATCGGCGCCCGTATCGCCTACGATGAGATTGACATGGTGTTGTTCTTCAACGACCCCAACTCGGACGAGCTGGATCAGGACCTGCACTATATCACTCGTCTCTGCGACCAGCACAACGTCCCCATCGCCACCAATGCCGCCGCTGCGGAGATGCTCATCCACGGCCTGGGCAGAGGAGATCTGGATTGGCGTCTGCTGATCAAGCCCACCACACCGCTGCGGGTATAATCCCAAAGAAACGTCACCACGCTAGGGTCTCCGAAGCCGTTCGGGGAACAATACGGACATGCCATGCTCTCGTCCCGATGTGTGGGATGGGAGCATTACATTTTCTACAGGATGAACTACCCGCCAATTGCTCAATAACTGGAAAGGAGCGGCGCCGCTCTCCGGCGCCGATGAACGTATGGCAAAACAGAAACCCCGCACCCTGTCCGGATTCATGGAGCTGCTGCCCCAGAAGCAGATGCTCTTTGAGCGCATGACGGACCTGCTGCGCAAATCCTATTCCCTCTACGGCTTTACCCCGCTGGACACCCCCATCATCGAGGCCAGCGAGGTGCTGCTGGCCAAAGCCGGCGGCGAGACGGAGAAGCAGATCTACCGCTTCACCAAGGGAGACAGCGACCTCTCCCTCCGCTTCGACCTCACCGTCCCCCTGGCCAAGTATGTGGCCTTACACTATCCCGAGCTGAACTTCCCCTTCCGCCGCTTCCAGATCGGAAAGGTCTACCGGGGCGAGCGCGCCCAGCGGGGCCGCTTCCGTGAGTTCTACCAGGCAGACATCGATGTAATCGGGGACGGCAAGCTGGATATCATCAACGAGGCGGAGATCCCGTCTGTGATCTACAACACCTTTACAGCCCTTGGCCTGAAACGCTTCCAGATCCGGGTGAACAACCGGAAGATCCTCAACGGCTTCTACGCCATGCTGGGACTCACCGAGAAGTCCGGAGACATCATGCGCACCGTGGACAAGCTGGACAAGATCGGCCCGGAGAAGGTGGCAGAGCTGCTCACCGATGAGGCGGTGGGCGTCTCCCCGGAGCAGGCCCAGGAGATCCTCCAGTTCATCGCCATCCGGGGCAGCCAGTCTGAGGTGCTCTCCGCGTTGGAGCAGTACCGGGGCCGCAACCCCGTCTTCGATGAGGGTCTCAACGAGCTCACCACCGTGGTGCAGTATCTCGGCGCCTTCGGTGTCCCCGCCGAGGCCTTCGCCGTGGACCTCACCATCGCCCGGGGCCTGGACTACTACACCGGCACCGTCTATGAGACCACCCTTCTGGATCACCCGGAGATCGGCTCCGTGTGCTCCGGCGGCCGCTACGACAACCTGGCGGAGTACTACACAGACAAGCAGCTGCCCGGCGTGGGCATCAGCATCGGCCTCACCCGCCTCTTCTACGTGCTTGAGGAGCAGGGATACCTGAACCCGGAGAGCAACACTTCCTCCGCAGACGTCCTGATCCTTCCCATGACGCAGGATCTGGCCCCGGCCATCGCCTTCGCCACCCAGCTCCGCGCCGCCGGCATCCGCGCCCAGCTCTACACCGAGCAGAAGAAGTTCAAGCAGAAGATGGCCTATGCGGATAAGATTGGCGTGCCCTTCACCGCATTCCTGGGCGAAGATGAGATCGCCCAGAACAAGGTCTCGGTGAAGAACATGGCGGACGGCACCCAGGAGACCCTGTCCCCGGAGGACGCCATCGCCCGCATCCAGGCGGCCATCGCGGTCTCCGCCACCGCCGCCCCCATCCGGGAACCGGCCAACTAAGCCGCTCCCCTGCCCTGCGATTCCCCTGGAAAGGCCGTTTTGGTCTTTCCAGAGCGTATAATATCCGATTTTAATACAAACTGGAGTGTCCAATTATGATGCAGTCTCGCACCCACACCTGCGGCGAACTCCGCATGGAGCATGTGGGTATGAAAGTAAAACTGGTTGGCTGGATGGAGAACGTCCGCGAGGTTGGACAGAACTTCGCCTTTGTGATCCTCCGCGACTTCTACGGCACCACCCAGGTGGTGATTGAGGACTCTGAGCTGATGGCCCTGGTGAAGAGCCTGAACAAGGAGAGCACCATCTCCGTGGAGGGCACCGTCCGGGAGCGGGACTCCAAGAACCCCAAGATCCCCACCGGCGACATCGAGGTGTCCCCGGAGAAGATCGAGGTCCTGGGCCGCTGCCGCTACAACGAGCTTCCCTTCCAGATCAACCGCTCCCGGGAGGCCGATGAGTCCCTGCGGCTGAAATACCGCTACCTGGATCTCCGCAACCCCGATGTGAAGAAGAACATCGTTCTCCGCTGCCAGGTAGTGGCCGCCCTCCGCGCCGCCATGATCGAGGAGGGCTTCCTGGAGATCACCACGCCCATCCTCACCGCCTCCTCCCCGGAGGGCGCCCGGGACTATCTGGTGCCCTCCCGCAAGCACCCGGGTCACTTCTATGCCCTGCCCCAGGCCCCCCAGCAGTTCAAGCAGCTTCTCATGACCTCCGGCTTCGACCGCTACTTCCAGATCGCCCCCTGCTTCCGGGACGAGGACGCCCGGGGAGACCGCTCTCCTGGCGAGTTCTATCAGCTGGACATGGAGATGGCCTTCGCAGACCAGGAGGACGTGTTCGCTGTCCTGGAGAAGGTCCTGCCCCCCATCTTTGCCAAGTACGGCACATACAACGTGGCCTCCTCTGCCCCGTTCCGCCGCATCCCCTATCTGGAGTCCATGGAGACCTACGGCACCGATAAGCCGGACCTCCGCAACGACCTGGTGCTCCAGAACGTCTCTGAGGTCCTCTGGAAGTGCGGCCTGCCCGGCTGCCCGGAGGAGACCGGCACCGTGTATGCCATCGTGGTACCGGACTTTGCCGGCACCCGCAAGCAGATCGACAAGCTCTGTGCAGATGTGGAAGTGCAGTCCGGCAAGAAGCCGTACTGGTTCCGCCTGGACGAGAAGGGCGAACTGGTGGGCGGCATCACCAAGCTGGTGGCCCCGGTTAAGGACGAAGTGGTACAGGCTCTCAATCTGCAGCCCGGCTGCTTTGTGGGCATCGCCGCCAACACCAGCAAGGGTCAGGCACAGAAGACCGCCGGCGTGCTGCGCACCAAGCTCGGGGACCTCTGCCCCAGCCATGTGGACAAGGAGCGCTACGAGTTCTGCTGGATCGTGGACTTCCCCATGTACGAGATTGGCGAGGAGTCTGGCGAGCTGGAGTTCTGCCACAACCCATTCTCCATGCCCAACGGCGGCCTGGAGGTCCTCCAGAAGGCCGCTGCCGGCGAGATCGACCCGCTGTCCATCACCGCCTTCCAGTATGACCTGGTCTGCAACGGCGTAGAGCTGTCCTCTGGCGCCGTCCGGAACCATGATCCCGAGATCATGATCGAGGCCTTCCAGCTAGTGCGGCTGGGCGAGGAAGATGTAAAGGCCAAGTTCCCCGCCATGTACAATGCCTTCTGCTATGGAGCGCCGCCCCACGCAGGCATCGCCCCGGGTGTGGACCGCATGGTAATGCTGCTCTGCGGCGCCGAGACCATCCGCGAGGTAATCCCCTTCCCCATGAACAAGAATGCCCAGGATGTTATGATGGGTGCCCCCGGTCTTGTTCTGCCCCAGCAGCTCCAGGAGCTGAACATCGCAGTAACCAAGACGGAAGAGGAGTAATAGTGCGCCCGGAAAGGACATCACTGCCTTTCCGGGCTCTTCCGTTTCCAATCTTCTCGGGTTTTCACCCGGCAATCCGTATCACCATCCCGAAAGGAGGAACTCGCATTGCTCAAACCACCGGATAGCCGGCACAAACGCTGCCCATACTGCGGTCGCGTCCTGCAGCCCGATCTGCGTGCCTGCCCGTTCTGTAAAACGCTGCTGCCCACGCCGCCTCGGATGCGCCCGCCTGTGCCGGCACCGAAAGGACCGCCTCACAAACGGCCCAGGAACCCAGAACCGCCGCCCCCGCATCCGCTGCCGCCCAGGGTGCGTCCCAAGCTCTATCAGCTGCCGGTGCAGCCGCCGGTCCAGCAGTTCCCCCGCCCCAAGACCGTGGTATGCCCCAAATGCCGCACCGCCTTTCCTGTGACCCCCATGCAGAAGATGGTGCTCTGTCCGGGCTGCCACACACGCATCACCCTCTGATCTCCCACAGCAGACTTCAGCCGCAGCTGGAGTCTGCTGTGGAGAAAGAAGTTGGTAACTTCGTTTAACCGGCATGGTATCATAACCATTTGGGTAGGAATCATCTGGTCTGGCTTACAGGAGCACAGTTCCACCTCACCATTCTAAACACTGCCAGAAACATTTCTCTCGAAAGACAGCATTTTCTACTTGTTTTTCCATAAGCATTCTGCTAGAATGTGCATTGAGAAGAGTACCGTTCGTATCGGAGGTGACCATCATGGCCGACAACCAGAGTCCGTCTTACAAAAGCATAAGTAAGGAAATCGAAGAGATTAAGCAGGATCTCGCAGAAATTGCAAAAAAATTATCTGATGCACAGAGTGCTCTTGTTAATTCCGAGAATGAACGCTCTGAACTCAAGAAGAATAACTTGAATTTGCAGAAGCAGCTCAAGGAAGAGAAAGAAAAGAACGCTCGTTTAGAGCACAATGAAATTCAACGCAATGTAAAAGATTCTGTTTTCACCCATCTCTTTTCGATTAAAGAATATGCCCTTCAGTTGTACAAAGCTCTATTTCAAAACGATTCCGCTGTTTCCGAAGATGATATAAAGCTTTTTACCCTGAGTTCTGTACTGACAAATCAGCCATATAATGACCTAGGTCTCCTCATTCGTGATATTCTGATAGTACTAGTAGAGGCTCAATCAACATGGAGTGAGAATATCATTGTTCGTTTAGTAGGCTATTACTATAATTCTGTAATTAAGTATATCAATGAGCACAATCAGAAAATACATGGGACGAAAACAGTAATCATTCCCAAAATGAAGGCATTCGTGGTATACGCTGGAGAAAAAAAGATCGATAAAACAACCTTGTCCCTTCGTGATTTGTTCTACGGTGGTGATGAGGAGCAACCCGATTTCTTTGCCACCGTCATTCAAGCGAACAATGGCTCTGGAATTCTTCGTGAGTACATCGGATTCTGCGAGGAATTGAATACGCAGACTGAACTGTATCCCGATGACCGCGAGAAGGCTATCTTGGCAACCATTGAAATCTGCATTCAGAAAGGATACTTAGTAAAGTATTTGGAAGACCACAGGAAAGAGGTGTATGATATCATGGTAAGTTATTTCAAAACATTTGATGCATCGCGAATTGACAGGACTGATTACGCACAGAGGGTACTTGTGGCTGGTTTATTGATGGCTCACCATACCGACGAGGAAATTATTACTATTCTCACCAAAAGCTTCAGTTACCTTACAGAAGATGACGCAAAGGTCATTCTTGAAGACGTCAAGGAAAACCCAAACGAGGAAGACTGGTAGTCTTTTCTTTTAGGACAGCACAAGTCAGCATGTTATCCGTCCTCTCCCCTGACCTCTGCATTCCTTGATTCCTTGATTCCTTGATTCCTTGCAGAAATCAGGGACTTCCAGAAGCAATTGCTGTCACCACAAGACCCCAAAGTTCACTGCAGGTGTAGTGAACACCTGTGTTTCTCGCCATACCCGCATCACCCTCTGATCTCCTACAGCAGACTTCAGCCAACGCTGAAGTCTGCTGTTTATTTTGCTCTGGGGGATATGCGACGCCTCCCTTCCCTGACCATGACGTTGGGGATGGCCTGCATCCTCCCCATGCCCAGAATTGAAAAATATTTTTTCGCCCGCATTGGCAAGGAATCGCGGAATATTGTATTACAATTGCACGCGCAACAGGCGTATTACAGGCAAAAAGTGTTCCCATTGCTGGCAGGTGTATGACGTTTTTCCGCATCACGACATGCGTTGCTATTTGTTTGATGACGTGCTAAAATCCTGAGTGGAACAGCGCTTGGGAAGTATCTCGCATGTCTGATTAAGAGTATATTGATGAAGCAGCGAAGATGATACAGAAAATAACATCTAATATCAAGCATACCGAATCCCAATCACCGCGAGAAGCTATTTTAGAGACTATCGGGGGTGCATTCAGAAATGATATTTAGCGCAACATTTGAAATAAGAGAGGGCAGAGGTGTACAGACTCATGTTAAGTTATTTCAAAACACTTGACGCATTGCGAATGGACAGGATCGACTACGCACAAAGGGTACTTGTGGATGCTTTATTGAAGGCTGGCCATACTGATGAGGAAATCATCAATGTTCTCACTGGATATTACAAAGATCTTTCAGAAGACGAAGCAGAGGCCATTCTTGAAGATGTTAAGGAACACCCGAACGAGGAAGACTGGTAGCCGTTTCTCTTAGGACAACACAAGTCTGGTGGATACATCTGCATTCAGAAAGACTTCTTGGCTAAATATTTGGACGACTACAGAAATGAGGTGTACGACATCATGTTAGATTATTTTTGGGATTTAGACTTAATTCGATATGATAGAGTTCTTCGCGAACAAAGGTCTTGCATGGTTGTTCTTTTGATGGCTGGTCAAACAGATGAGAAAATTATCAGTATTCTCACCAAAATGTACCCTGACCTTTCAGAATTCACCGCAAAGGCCATTCTTAAATTCGTCAAGGAAAACCCAAACGAGGAAGATTGGTAGCCGGTCAATCTTCCTCGAAAACCTCCATTCAAACCAAGAGATATCTCAACCGGGATAGTGGGATATTCTTGGGTCTCAAGAAAGAGGTGTAGAGACCATCGTAAGCTATTTTAAAACTTTTGAAACAACGCAAATTGGCACCAATGGATTATACAAATATTCTATAGTCAAAGAATGACTTTTATTCAAGATTTCTGACAAGCAAGTCAAAGATCTCCTTTTCAAAGAGTATGATTCTCTCTCGGAAGAAGAAGCTGAAGCCCTTATTAAATTCATACGGGAGCATCCGGACAGGGGCGATTGGTAGGGATGTTATTGGCCTATCCTCCCTCTGCAAGCTCCCCAAACCACACCAAGGTGTTTCAGCTGGAGTAGTCTGTCTCAGATTTGAGGTGTACGATATCATGGTAAGCTATTTCAAAACATTTAATGCAAAAGAAAGGGATAGCGCTTTCTATTTGCCAATGGTTGCTGTCACTATACTTTTGATGGCTGATCAAACCGATGAGGAAATTATCGATATCCTCAACAAGAATTCAGTTACCTTTCAGAAGACAGAACAAAGGCCATCCTTGAAGATGTCAAGAAAACCCCAAACGAAGAAGACTGGTAATTGTATTTTCATAGCTCGGCAAAGGAGGCCCTGTGCAGATACGCACAAGGCCTCCTTTGCGGCGCTCTCTGGGTCTGTCTACATCTCTTCCAAGTTTTAGGTTATTCGGGCAGCAATTACCTCAGGATCTTCAAAACCAATCTGTGCTTCCAGAGCCTCTATAATACTTCTGGCCCTCTCCAACTGCCCCTGATCTATCGCATCGTAGAAAGCTTTAAAGTCCCTCTTTACAGCTGGAAACCGCTCATTGGCACCCATGATGCGGCAAAGCGCAGTATTTGCAGCACACCCATATACTTCTTCACTCGGAGTGTAGGCTCCCGAGGAGTCCGAGAGCACCAGAAGATTTCCTTCCGCACCGCGCCGATGACAGGTGCCGACTGCGTGCTCACAATGAACTGCACACATGGGAAGATGGCCTGTAGGTCGGAGAGAATCCGCTGCTGCACGTTCGGGTGCAGATGGAGCTCGATCACATCAATCAGAACAATGCCCGGTGTCTGCTCCAGGACACGTTCCTGCAGCTGCGGATTCAGAACCGCCATGCGATAGGCGATATCTGCTACCATGCTCAACGTGTTCCCGTACCCGCCGCTCAGGTCGTTCATTGAACAACGGCTTGCGCTGCCCTCGCTGTCCCTAGCTACAATCTCAATTCCATGCGTCTCCAGGTTGAACTGCAATGAGACGGTGCTGGCGCCTGTCATGGCGGCATAGAAGCGGGCGATAGCCTCCTTAACAGCTGCGAATTCAGGGCATGTTCGGTTGTTCTGGATCTCCTGTACCGTCATCTTCTCGAACCAGCTCAGTATAGGCCTTGCGTTGGGTTCGTCATCCATGCAACCACTGTACCCATCCAGACGAGATGGACCAAACTGACTCTTGGACCCTCTCTCCCTCTTCTGCACCCACCGGCGGCCGGATCCATAGTACGAGAGGATGGGCAATACTACGGATGGATCCCCATCCCGGATACCCTGCAGACAGGCCGATGCGATGGCAAGGATCTGCTTCGCATGTGCGCTTGTAGTGCGTCCATTCGGTCGGTTTAGCTCTCTTCGCCAGCGAATGCTCTGTCCGAAGACCTCTCCATCTGCTGCAATGGATACCGGAAACTGCGGTTCGAGATCAGCCACAGTACCCACATCACAGCACTTGTTCCGGACGATGTCCTTTGAGATGCTCCTGGTGCCCACACTCAGTCCTTGCAGAAATGCGCCAGCGGCTATAGCTAATGCATCCAATAGCGAGGATTTACCAGCGCCGTTGTCTCCCACAAGCACGCTGAGCCTGCCTTGAAACGCCGCCGTATAAGAGGCAAAGCTTTTAAATTGTTAATTTCAATCCTTTTAATCTTCATCAAATTTATCGCCTTCGTCGTCATCTTTATAGTGCTGCATATCGTATAATCGACATCGTAAGAACCAATATAGCAGATTGGATTTTAGATTACAAGTGCCTTCTGTAATACTGAAGCCCGACACAGCTTTCCCCTCTGCCACGATCAGCACACAACTTCTCGCGATCCACCCCGGCCTCAGCAGCCAATGCAGAGGCCGGGAATTTCGTTTTGGCAGCAGCTGAGATTGCGCTCTCAGCCCGCATCCTAACACCGAAGTGCATTTCTCATTGATTTCATTACATCAATTTCATTCTCTAATTTCAAGTTCCCATTGATCGCGGAATCCACCGGACTCAGACCTCTTGAAAATAACCCATCCCTCCTACCCCGATACAGTAGCTGCATCCCTCGCTCTAAGCGCACCACGGCACTTACACGATCCGACTCCCACCAGACCTCCCAGGAGCATGCACAGGCTAACACGGCCGGAGCAGCGTCTTTCAACATCGGAACACCCTCCAGACCGGCTCACTCTCCATCATGGTCCCCACTGCCCTGCCGTGTGTTCGCTTTGCGGACAGCCTCCGCTGGCACCTGAAGACCGCCCTCTCCTGCACAGAGTTTCAGCCCTCCACTCAGGCAAGTCACTCACCATTCAATCAGCGGCGCACCCCGCTCAATATCCTCAGATGCTCCTCAGGCACCGGCAACACTTTGGCAGCAAGTCCATATGGCTCCTCCCCCTGGTTGGCGAGCCCACACCATATATCCCACATAGGAGATGTCTGTCCCTATGTAGGGGAAGAGAGATCAAGGGAAAAGCATAGCAGAGGAGACCCTCTTGGGAGACACCGCTCCAATCCCCTCAGCTGTCAATTATGGTCAACTTTTGCTTTCCAATCTGTATAATTCTGTATAATTATACTATCCGTATCGTGTCTAATTACATAATACTCAGTGCAGAGTAGCAGAGTACCAGGTACCTGCCTTTCATCGCCCCACTCTTGCCATCCCCCAGGCAGCACTTCTGGGACCTCCGGACCTTTCTCTGCTGTCTCCACCACCTCCCCTGATTCCAGCAAGCACCGCCAACTATGCGGCGCATATGAGTCTCCACAAATGCAGCTCTCCGCTCAGTATGGCGCTGTCCAGCTGTTCATATCCTGCCAGCTGCTGGACCTGGTCCCTGGTTCTCAGACTCATGGCTTCAGCATGCCCCAGGACTGTGGGTCCCATCAACTGCTACCGACAGATTATTGTCAACTTTAACTCTCCCATCTGTATTTTCCATGCCGTTTAATACAATTTGGACAGTGCATTATACATATTTTCTAGTCGTATCTAACATGGGTACCCATCCAATCGGACAAACATGCCACGAATCGCCCCTTTCACCCTGGAAAACAGCCTATCCAGGTTTTCTTCCAGTCCTGCACCCTCAAACTGGCCCAAAACCCTCGAAAATACCCTCATATCAGCTCCAAATGCAGTAAATGATATGACCTTTACAGTCTTTCCCATGTAATAGATTTCTCCATTATCGATCTGCTCTGGCTCACCACCAGGCATGGCACCAACACCACCTTCCCGCCCACTACAGGCCAGCTTTTCTCTGTGGTTCGGCTCCGGATAACTGCCTTCGCCTTCGGTACCCCGCTGTACTCCACCCACCTCTCCCCTGCCCTGCTCATCCGTAGAAGCACACTTTTTCTGGCCCAATAGACGGCCAAGAGCCCGGAGAGACAACGCGTCTCTCCGGGCTCTTCCTGTCTCTCAGCCGTCCTGCTGAAAGACGATCTCATCGTATCCGGTCTCTTCGTCTTCCTCTACTCCGTAGCGCCAGCCGTCCAGGATGCCCAACACCAGCTCGCAGGTGGTGTTGATGATGCACCCGTCCATCAGGTGGCCGCCCAGGGTGCTCAGGTCCTCCCGGGAACAGGAGATGTGCAGGTGGGTTCTGGTCTCGCTCACCGTCCCCATCAGGGAGACAATCTCCACATCCTCATGGAGTTCCTGTACCTGGACACCGGAGGTATCCCGCACCCGGACGTGGCTAAGGCACCCCACCGCAGAGAGCACCACTGCCGCCCGGATATGATGCTCTTCCGCCAGCCTCTGAATCTCCACCTTCAGGTCCTGTCCCCGGCGCAGTCTCTTGCAGATCGTCTTCACATGAACCCATCCTCTCTTATTGGACTGCCGTCCTTTTCGAATCCGTTCGGTTTCAGTTTAGCATTGTAGGAGATGGATTGTCAAGGGGGAGAAAACAAAAATCCACGGCTGAGAACAGTCCCTCCCTCTCACACACCGCTGCTCTTGTAGGACAGCCGAGGCGGGGAAGATTTCTCCTCCGGACCGTATTGTCCCGGAGCGGGAGATGTGCTATTCTCTTGCACAGGAACACAGGATTCCAATGAGACTGGAGGTACATTCATATGGCGATATTGGGACGCATCGGAGATGCCCTGGAGTGCAGGTACGATGGACAGCGCCTGCGGATCGATCCCTGGGGCCGAGACAGCCTGCGGGTACGGGAGGTCCCCATGGGGGAGATCCTGGACACGGACTTTGCCCTGCTTCCCCCGGTAGAGACATCTGCGGAGATCACCATTGGAGAAGACGGCCGCATGGCGGAACTCACAAACGGCAAGATCCGGGTGGTGGTATCAGACAACGGACAGGGCTGCGAGCTGCACTTTCTGAACCAGGACGGCAAGACGCTGCTCCGGGATCAACCGTACGGCTGGGCCCTCCGAAAGCGGTGCCGCCGCTTCCGGGGCATCCAAGGCGGAGACTATGCCCTCACCGTGGAGTTCGCCTCCAACCCGGAGGAAAAGCTGTACGGCATGGGACAGTATCAGCAGCGGCAGCTGAACCTGAAGAACTGCACCCTGGAATTGGCCCAGCGGAACTCCCAGGCCTCTGTCCCCTTCCTGGTCTCCAGCCTGGGATATGGCTTCCTGTGGCACAACCCGGCTGTGGGCGAAGTCACCTTCGGCCAGAACGTCACCAAGTGGATCGCCGAGAGCACGAAGCAGATGGACTACTGGATCACCGCGGGAGACACCCCGGACGAGATTCTCCAGGCATACGGTAGGGCCACCGGTACGGTCCCCATGATGCCGGAGTATGGCCTTGGCTTCTGGCAGTGCAAGCTGCGGTACTGGAATCAGGAGCAGCTGTTGGAGGTGGCGAGAGAGTACCACCGCCGGAACATCCCGGTGAATGTGATCGTGGTGGACTTCTTCCACTGGCCCAGGATGGGAGACATGCGCTTCGATGAGGAGTTCTTCCCAGACCCGGAGGCCATGGTCCGGGAACTGAAGGAGATGGGCATGGAGCTCATGGTCTCCTTCTGGCCCCAGGTGGATCTGCTCAGCGAGAACTACTGGGAGATGAAGCAGAAGGGCTATCTTCTGAAGGCAGACCGAGGCGTGGAGATCCTGATGCGCTTTGTGGGAGAGGCCGGCTTCTACGATGCCACCAACCCCGAGGCCCGAGCCTACGTCTGGAACAAGTGCAGGCAGAACTACTACGACAAGGGCATCCGGATCTTCTGGCTGGACGAGGCGGAGCCGGAGTTCGCCGTCTGCGACTACGACACCTACCGCTGCCACATGGGTCCCATCAACCAGGTAGGCAATATCTATCCCCAACAGTATGCCCGCACCTTCTACGAGGGCATGCAGGCCGCCGGCCAGGAGAACCCGGTGAACCTCCTCCGCTGCGCCTGGGCAGGCAGCCAGCGGTACGGCGCTCTGGTGTGGTCCGGGGACATCCACAGCGACTGGGAGACCTTCCGCTGCCAGGTGAGCGCCGGCCTCAACATGGGCATGGCGGGCATCCCCTGGTGGACCACAGACATCGGCGGGTTCAGCGGCGGCGATCCCAAGTCCGAGGCATTCCAACAGTTACTGGTGCGCTGGTTCCAGTGGGGCACCTTCTGCCCGGTGATGCGCCTGCACGGAGACCGGTATCCCAGCCAGGAGGTATACCGCAAGGACGGCACCCGGGTGTTGAACAGCGGATCCGATAACGAGATCTGGAGCTACGGTGAGGCCAATGAGCCCATCCTGGAGAGTTACATTCGGCTCCGGGAGCGGATGCGCCCCTATACGAGACGGGTGATGGAAGAGGCACACCGCCTGGGCCGTCCTGTGATGCGCACCATGTTCTACGAGTTCCCGGAAGATGCAGCCTGCTGGGATCTCAACGAGCAGTATCTGTTCGGCGGAGACATCCTGGTGGCACCTGTCCTCTATGAGAACGCCGCCCAGCGCAGCGTATACCTCCCCAACGGCGCCCAATGGACCGATTTCTGGACGAAGGAGGTCTATGCAGGCGGCCAGTGGGTAACCGTCCAGGCGCCGATAGACCAGATCCCCCTGTTTCTCCGGGACGGCAGGCCAGAGGAGCTTCTATAGACCCTGTATCTCTCGCAAGAGCCAGTCGAAGACCTGACTCTTGCTTCTTGGGGACTGAAACGTATCTGCTCCGTGATCCCGGGCTGTCAAAGCAGTCTGAGAACAAAGAACCAGCAGAAGCCCTATTAGCCCATCAAAGCCGATACTACGAGTCAGTCTGTCTTATGTTTTTGCGGTGAGACAGACGGTCCCTCCTGCAGTTGATATCCGATGATGCGGCAAGGGCCAGGTCCGAAGACCTGGCCCTTGCCGCTTGGAAAAGTAGGAGAAACGCGCAATCACTGCGGTTTTGGCGCTTATTAAGCTCTCTTTTTCTTCTTCAGGAAGCCCTTGATCACCAGGACCTCGGCAGCTACCAGGATCACGCCCACCACTACGTCTGCCCCGATCAGGAGCTTCATCCAGCTGGCCATGCCTATGGACACGTCGCTGGCATAGGCCTGGCTGTTCACAGTGGTGAAAAGGATGTCATGGCAGGCCCGGCGCATGTACTGGAGTGAGGTGGCGCCGGTGGTATCAGAGGCGAAATTGGTGCCGATGTCGAAGGTGGAGAGGCAGCAGGCACCGCCGGCCTCCAGCATCTGGTCTGCGTTCATGTCGTACGCACCGGCGAAGTAGTCTGTCTCCACAAAGCCCTGGAAGCCCCACTCATTGCGGAGCACATCTGTGAGCAGCTGCTTGTGGCCACCGGCCCAGCGCCCGCCGATGTAGTTGAAGGAGGACATCACGGCGCGGGCGTTGCCTTCCTTGACACAGATCTCGAAAGGCTTCAGATAGATCTCCCGGATGGCCTGCTCGGTGCTCCAGGTGCAGATCATGGCCCAGCGGTTGGTCTCCTGCTCGTTCATGGCGAAGTGCTTCATGTATCCGTACACGCCCTCCTCAGCGGCGCCCTTGATGGCCTGGGCAGAGAGTTTTCCGCAGATCAGGCTGTCCTCGGAGAAGTATTCGTAGTTGCGGCCGCCCAGAGCGGTGCGGTGGATGTTGGCGGAGGGGGCATACCAGCCGGAGATGTCCATGGCGGCGGCCATCTTGCCCATGTCGTTGCCGTAGGTCCAGGCCAGATCCTCATTCCAGGTGGAGGCCATCAGCACGGCGGAGGGGAAGCCCACAGAGCCGGCGCCGGTGAAGTTGTTGCTCAGCGCGGAGGGGCCGTCTGCGTCGATGGTCTGCACCTTACCCACGCTGGGGGCGGGAGCGGTCTGGAAGCCGGCGTGGGCGATCATGTCCTGCATCTCGTTGATGGTGAGCTGGTCCAGGAGGGGCTCCCAGGCGGGATCGTCGTAGTCCTTGCCCCGGAGGTCTGCCAGGGTGGCACCGTTCTTGGCACCGATGGTGGGCACGGTGGCATCCGGGTTCTGCTCCATTGTGTAGTTGTAGGTCCAGATGAACTCGTCCTTCTGGGAGGCGGGCATGGTGAGGGAAGGCTCGGCAGTGGCCTCGGCCAGATTGGCGAAATGGTCTGCCCGGGAGAGGTAGGTCACCTCGCCCTTGGCGTCATCAAAGAGATTCACTGCGGCGGTGAGGTCCCCGTTGTGGGTGTTGCTGCCGTTGTACACGATGGTGCTGCCCACGGTGTACAGGAAGGAGTCGATGCGGTTGTGGGAGTCGGCGTTGATGGAGATGGTGTAGTCTCCGGCCTCCAGGACATAGCAGCCGTTGGTCTTGTCGTCGAAAGAGGCCAGGTAGTCGTCCTCAATGGTGAAGGAGATGGTCTGCTCCTTGCCGGGCTCAATGATGTCTGTCTTGTCGAAGGCGATCAGGTTGGCGCTGGCCTTCTCAATGCCGCCGTTGGTGTAGGGCAGATCGGCGTAGACCTGCACCACGTCCTTGCCGGCCGTGTTTCCGGTGTTCTTTACCACCACGTCGAAGGTGATCACACCGTTGTCTGTCTTTACGTTGCTCAGCTCTTGAGTGAATGTGGTGTAGGAGAGGCCGTAGCCGAAGGGGTACTGGACGGTGACGTCGTAGTCGAGGATGCCCTCCGCCGCAGCGGTCTCATAGTACTTGTAGCCCACGTAGATGCTCTCTACGATGTTTACAAAGGTGGGGGTGGTACCGCCCATGTAGGGGTCGCTGGCGTCCACGGCGAACTCGGACATGTTGTCATAGGAGAAGCCGCCGAAGTTGTTCCACCAGGGGGCGGCCTTGAGATCATAGAGATAGGTGTCTGCGGTCTTGCCGGAGGGGTTCACGGTGCCGTTGAGGATCTCGCCCAGGGCGTCGAAACCGGTCTGACCGGGGCCGTCACAGAGGAGGACGCTTTTGATCTGGGGATAGTCCTTCAGGAAGCTGAAGACGAAGGAGGACATGCCGTCATAGACGAAGATCACGTTCTCAAAGTTGGCGCAGATCATGTCCAGCACGTTCTTCTCGGTCTGGCTCAGCTCCAGGTAGGTCTGGCCGGGCTGGAAGTCCGCGTAGTCCGGGGAGTTATTGGTGTAGGCTGCCTGGGTCATATCCTTGGGCACGTCGCTGCCCTCGCCGCCCCACCGGGCCACCACCATGATGGCGGTGTCGGAGAAGGACTTGGCGCTGTTGATGAGATCGCCATAGCTCTCAGCGGTGGGCTCGGGCAGGCTCCAGTCCTGTCCGTAGGCGGCACGGGCACCGCCGAAATCGGTGTAGAACTTGGTGAGATCCTCGTTCACGGAGAAGCCCGCGTTCTTCAGGCCCTCGATGAGAGAGGTCTTGGGGTAGAGGTCGTTCAGGGCGCCGGCACCGGAGCCGCCGAACAGTGGATTCACGCTGGCCCAGCCGAACACGTTCACCTTCTTCCCCTTCTCCAGGGGCAGCAGGCCGTTGTTCTCCAGCATGACGATGCCCTCCCGGGCGATCTCCCGGGTGTGCTCGTTGGTGGCATCGGTGATGGCGTCCGGGATCGCCCCGCCGCCGCTGGTGGCAAGGCCGATCAGGGTGGACATGGGGCCGGTGCAGATCAGGTTCACGATCACCAGCAGCGCCAGCACGATGGCAATCACTGCCTCGCCGCGGATGAGGCCCTTCTGGGGTTTTGCCATCTTGCTGCAGGCGATCATCGCGATGATGGCCAGCACTGCCACGATGCCGAACCCGATGAAGAAGGGCTTGCAAGTGTTGAGGACGCTTACCACGTCGCTCCAGTTCAATTCGATCATTGCTATCCTTCCTTTTCCGATATATTGGCGGTCCTGCAGGCCGCCTGGGTGTCTGCAGGATAGCGAAACCGGAAAATCGAAACAACAGTTCTGCCGTACTCCGTCGGTTTTCTGCCGTACTTGGTACAAACTTTCTTGTATTCCCTTTGGAGATTTGTTAGAATCAGGGGGTATTTGGGAGGAGGGAGAACATGATCCGCATCGCCATTGTGGAGGACGACACCGCCACTGCGGAAAACACAGAGAGATACCTGGACCGGTATGCCAGGGAGAACGGCGTTGTCTTTCAATCGGATTCTTTTCCCCGGGCAGAACAGCTGCTGGACGGCTACACCCCTCGCTTTGAGCTCATTCTCATGGATATCCGCATGGAGGGCGGCATGTCCGGCATGGACGCGGCACAGGAGATCCGGAAGCTGGACTCCGCTGTGCAGATCATCTTTGTCACAAGCCTGGCCAGGTATGCGGTGAAGAGCTATGAAGTGGGCGCCTTGGGCTTTCTCGTCAAACCAGTCTCCTTTTATCAGTTCGCCATGAAGATGGACAAGGCCGTCCGGGTGATCCGCCGGAGCGAGGACATCAACCTCCCAGTACCTACGCCCCGGGGTGTGAAGGTGCTGCCCTCCCGGGAGATCACCTTCATCGAGGTCTCGGACCACGATCTCGTGTACCACACGGAGAAGGGGCAATACCAGACCCGGGGCAGCCTGGGAAAGGTGGAGGAGCAACTCCGGGGACACAGCTTCCTTCGCACCGCCGTGAGCCACCTGGCCAATCTCCGGTATGTGGATGAGATCGACGGGAACACCATGATTCTCACCACAGGGGACCGTCTGCCGATCAGCCGCTCCCACAAGAAAGACGTAATGGCCGGTCTGGCCAGCTTTTTAGGAGGGACTGTCTGATGTTTCCCGATGTACATGCGGCAAATTTCTCGATCATGGCAGAGGTACTTCTGACAGAACACCTGTTTGCCCGGTTCCTGCCCCGGCGGGAGAGGTACCCCTTGCGGCTGATCTCCACCGTGCTGCTCTGCCTTCTGCTGGCCTACCTGTTCCCGGTGTTCTCCGATGAGGTCCATGTCATCGTCCCATACGGCACGTTCATGTATCTCTCCCTCTTCTGCTTAGCAGGGCTCAGTCTTCTCGCCTGCTATCAGGAGAACGGCTGGAGCATTCTCTTCTGCGCCATCACCGGGTACACCATCCACCAGCTGGCCTCGGCCCTTCACGACTTCGTCCACCACCTGCTCCCGGCTGTCCCGGAGATCGTGCCCTATCTGCTCTCCCTCAGCCTCACCGTCTCCATCTGTTATTTCGTGCTCTCCGGCAGCATCATGAAAGAGGGCACCATCCGCATAGACAACAAGAAGATGCTCATCCTCTCGGCGGGGGTGCTGCTGGTGGATGTGGTATTGGGCCTCGTGTGCATGGCCTTCCTCTTCGCCGGCGCCCCCTCCCACTACCTGGCGCTGATCTACTTCTACAACGGCCTCTGCTGCGTGTTCATCCTCTCCATTCTCTTCGGCCTGCTGTCCAACCGGCGGCTGGAGCTGGAAGTGGCCGTCATGACACAGCTGCTGGAAGAGGAGAAGAAGCAGTATGAGATGTCCAGGAACAACATCGAGAGCATCAACTTGAAATGTCACGACCTGAAGCACCAGATCCGGCGGCTGCGCACCGGGAACACCGTCGTGAGCAGTGAGTCCCTCCAGGAGATCGAAGACGCCGTGGGGATCTACGACGCAGTTGCCCGGACCGGTAACGACGCCATGGATGTGATCCTCACGGAAAAGAGCCTGATCTGTGAGCGGGCCGGCATCCACCTCACCTGTATCGCAGACGGGGAGCAGATCGGCTTCATCTCCCCCGCAGATGTCTATGCCCTCTTCGGCAACGCTCTGGACAACGCCATTGAGGCGGTGATCCAGCTGCCGGACCCCGAGCGGCGGAATGTGAGCCTGAACGTCCACACCCAGGGGCGGCTGCTGTCCATCCATGTGGAAAACTACTTTGGCGGAGAGCTCCTCTTTGAGGACGATCTGCCCCAGACCAGCAAACAGGACAAGGCCAATCACGGCTTCGGCATGAAGTCCATGCGGCTCATCGCAGAGCGCTATGGCGGCTACCTCACCACCGGCACCTGCGGGGAAATCTTCCACCTGAACATCCTGATCCCCGTCCCCAGCCGGGGATGACATCTCCTCCAGATCAGAGGGACCCTCGTTCCATCGCTTCCAACCCCGTATGTATGACAATGGCCAGGTCCGAAGACCTGGCCATTGCCGTATGTGGAAAGACTCCGTCCAGCGAAGTCTTTCACTTGCCCTGGATCACTGCAGCTGTGCTTCCCGCGGTTCGCTCACCCCTCACCACCGGAGCTTTCGGCAGCGCCAGTGAGAACGGGATCCCACGCGTGAGGATGATCTGCCGGTACAGGGTTTTGATCAGGATCGTCACAGGGATCCCGAGCTGGTCCAGAATCTCCTCCGCCTGCCGCTTGTCCTCCGGATCGACATGGGCTGTTACGGTTGCTCCTTTGGATGCCATATGCAACACCAACCTTTCAACAATGGATTATAGCACATGGTGAAGCCGGTTGCAATACATTTTTCACTGAGCTGTCAGGAGAAATATAATTTTATGTTTCTCAAACTCTTCGATGAAGATTTGCGGAATTTTGTATTACAATCGTATGCATTTGTATGACAATCCCCGGCATCTGCTGGCAAATGTCATACGATTTTCCCTGTCTGCCCCCGCTTCGTCCCGGAAGCCCGGAAATCCTCCCCCATTCCTGGAACTCTTTTTCTTGACGCCGCACCCCATCTGCGGTATCATAGGGCTATGGGGAGACCCCCCGGTGGGCTGGCACTAGAACCCGATGGTTGTGCGGTAGGAGGAGACCTGGTCTCTGCTGGAACCGTAATGTCGCGTGGACGACGGTAAAGATCCAGAGCGTGCAGTTGAAGGGAAACCGAAGGAACTGTGTTGCGCGGGCAACGTTAAAACCAGCAAAAGAAGAGGATGGGCACATAGAGCGTTGGCTCTATTGCCCACCTCTTTTTTTCTATTCGGGGACGCTCTAAAACCTGTCTGGATAAGGCAAGGGCCAGATCCGAAGACCTGGCCCTTGCCGCGAAACACGCGCAGTATTATCTCAGGGTTCCGGCAGCTCCATGGAGAACGGAACCCTATGTGTGAGAATGATCTGCCGGTACAGCGTCTTTACCAGCAGCGACACCGAGACCCCGAGCTCGTCCAGAATCTCCTCCGCCTGCCGCTTGTCCTCCGGATCGATGTGCACCGTCACCGTGGCGTCTTTGTAAGGCATGTCAAACACCAACCTTTCTACCGGAGATTATAGCACACAGAGAATCCGATTACAACATCTTTCTCACAAAAGCGTCATAATTTTATTTGTCCAGATCTCGTTTTCCATTTCACAAAGTTTCAGAATATAAATGCCCGCATTTGTATTACAAAACCCGCACATCTGCATGCAAATGTCATACGATTTTCCGCTTCCAGCCGCAGGGCACTTCCCTCCTCCCTCTCTGGAACGCTTTCCCTGGACACCGCCTGCCTCCCCGCTGTATCATAGTCCCAGTGGGACCACCCACAGGTAGGCTGGCACCAGAACCCGTGGGTCATGCGGTAGGAGGAGACATGGTCTCCGCAGGAACCGTGCATCGCATGGACGACCATAAACAATCCATTGTCATGCAGCAGAAGGGAGACCGAAGGAACTGTGTGTTGCTCGGGCAACGATAAAACCAGTCTAGGGAAGAGGGATGGGTGCGGAAAGCCACGGCTTTCTGGCCCTCCTCTTTTTTTGCCCGGAGAGGGGCCGCTCCTCAGGGCTGTGCTGTACCCCGGCAATCCGTTTTTTGCTTGCAATGCCCCCTATGCCGTCTTATAATGTTGGCTTAGAGCGGGAGACAGCCCGGAGACCAGCGCTGTCCCTGAAGGCACCTATTCCTCCGTTTCAACGCTCCTTCCGCCGGCCCGGCGGCTCCACCCGATAGTGATTTGCCAAAATCGCCCGGATTGGGCCCCCGATCACCACTGCCCCCATTCCCCCGCCGAGGAATGTCCCCAGATTGCCGGGGATACCGGTGAGGAAGTGGGGAACAAGTACCCCAAGGACCACCAGCAGCAGATCCCAGCGCAGTAGGACAAGAGGACCCTTGTCTCGGAGATACCCACCAGGCGAGGCCAACCACTGCGATGATCCCCCAAAGGAGGAGTACAAACCGCCAGGCGGGGTCTCCTGTCCGCAGCCACAGGTGCAGGCCGACACAGGCAACGAGGAGCGCAATTCGTACGAGGATCCCCGTGTTCACCCGCCGGATATCCCGCTGGAGCGCCCGCTTTTCTGCCTCTGGATCCGGTGTTTCGGAAGCATCCGGCTCTGTCTCAGTCTCTGTCTCCTCAAACTCCGCCTTGGACACCGTGTCTGCCGCACCCCGGCTTTCCTCTGCACCATCCTCCCGCAGCAGCGCATCTGCTGATACGGAGAAGAGCTTGCACAGGGCAACACATTTGCGGTATCAGGTATCACCTCCCCAAGCTCCCAAGGCGAGATCGCCTGACGGGATACCCCCAACTCCCGGGCCAGCTGTTCCTGGCTGTATTCCCGCGCTCTCCGGAGCTGGAACAGCTTCTCCTGAAATGTCATGGGAGACACCTCCTTTCGCCGCCATGGAACCACCGGCCGGGGCGATTCTCAACCGCATCCGGCTGGAACTTCCGCAACTGGAAGTGGAAATGGCCCCTGCAAGGCATTCCAAACCACCGAGACCGTTCCACCGGGATGCGTCCCATAAATGGGACGCATCCCGCGATCAGGTTTCGAAAAGCATCGATTTCACGTCAAAAAGGCAGTTTCGAGCATTGAAAAGTGCAAAGCAAGAAAAGCATTTCAGCTTCACCCCAGGGCAGGCATGATACGAGACAGCGCCTGTCCTTTGATTCCCCGAATCCGAGAGGAGCGACAGCAACCATGGAGATTTCCCGGGAAACCCTGGACACATACAACAAGAACCTCTGGTGCCTCCGGGACCTCACAGACCAACTCATGGGCACCATGAAAGGGCAGACAACGTCATACCGCCCCCTGATCGCAGACCGCACCGGCAAGCTGATCCCGAAGAATCTGTCCAAGCTGATCGAGGAGATGCTCTCCGGCTGGGCAGAGCACGTCCGGGAGGGCATCTATCCAGACAGACCCGGGGAGGAGAGTGCAGCAGAGCCGTACCTCCGGGCCCGACAGGAACTGTACCGCCTGTACCTCTCCCTCACCATGCAGTGCAGCCTCTGCTCCGGCGCCTACGCCCTCACCGGCGGAGAGGAGGAGAACCCGGAGCGGCCAGACTTCGCCTATCTCCTGGAACAGGCGCGGCAGTTCGACCGGAGCTGGTGCGTACTGGAGGAACCGGACGGCACGCGGCACAACCTGCCCTATCTGGGCTACGATGCCTATTTCGGCTTTCACCTGTTCCACGCCCTCTCAGACCCGGAGGACCGGAGCGGAGACAGCTTCCTCACCCCATCCTGGAAGAGGCCGTGTCAGGACCTCTCCAGGCTCACCAACCTGGGCAATATGAAGCGGATTCACTGGAAGCGCCTCTCTCCCCCGCCCGCTCCAACAGAACCGGACAAGCCGCAGCACGTATCCCGCCAGACCGTGGAAGACCAGGAGGAGGACTGGGATCCCTATGCGGATTTCGGCCCTGAGGAGGACGAGGACTACGATCCCTTTGCAGACCGCTGGGACAGCGTGGAGATGCCGATTGGGGTCTCCGCCATTCCGGAGGATGAAGTGGACGAGGGAGACCGCACCTCCTGGCTGCTGGCCAAAGCCACCCGTCTGGAGGGCCATGAAGAGGACTACCTCGATGCCTGCAAACGTTTTGTCTCCCTCTACGATCAGGCGGAACCGGACGTCCTGCGGGGATTCTATGAGGACCTGGAGGACATCGTGAACCTGTACCTCCTGGCCCACGGTCTCTCTCCCCTCACCAACACAGACAGCACCCTGGACGTGTACGGCCGTCTCTACGACTACCCGCTCCAGCAGGCCCAGCGATATGCGAGGGGGATCCAATGGAAGCGCTTGTAACTGGGATCCGGGAGACCTTCTTCCGGGATGCGTCCCTCTCCTATCAGCGGGATGCGGAGAACTCCTTCCTGTACCGGTACTTCTGGCAGGACAGCGTCCGGGACCTGGCGGAGAAATACCTCCCCCATGTCCATGCAGACGACCTCACCCCAAAAGACGCCCCCAAGATCAGGGCCCAGCTCAGCGCCGCCATGGAGCAGGGCCAGGCGGATCTGAGAGGCCTGCTGCTGCGGGATCCGCCGGGAGAGGGCAAAAAAGAGCGCCGGGACTTCTGGCAGGAGCTGATCCTGAACGATGCCGGCTATCAGGCGAAGTTCCTCTCGGACACGGACTACTACATCTGGATCATCCGCTATCTCATCGCCCGGGAGCTCTACTACAAAGACACCGGCCCCTGGAACACCAACGGCCCCATGTGGTTGGACAGGCTCCTCACAGAGGGTCTGGGCAAGGCGCCGGAGGAGAGCCCCCGCTCCAAGGCCCAGACAGAGCGGGATCTGAAGTCCCTGGCCAAGCTGCTGGACGGCGACATGGCAGCTGTCCAGAGACTGCACAACCTGCGGGTGCCGGTGGAGCGCAACGGCAAGGTCCTGCAGCTGGACTACCTCCTCTGGCTCACCGCCCGCCTGGAGAAGGCGGCCATGCACAACAAGATCCGGACCTGGCTCCAAGACAGCGGCTATCCCCTCCGCACAGACGGCTCCCCGCCCGGCACCCCCAAGGGACCCCGGAAGCAGGACTTCTCCCTGCGCATCCTGAACGCGTTCTGCGAGAGTCCCGAGGGATATGCCTTCGCCCCCCGGCAGGAGCGCTGGATGCTCACCGCCCAGGAGGGGTGGGTGCAGACCGCAGACGGGTTCTTCGTTCTGGACGAAAAGCACCTGGACGCCCTTCTCACCGCCCTGCAAAAGCGGGAGGCGAAAAACCAGACAACGTACTTCTACCTGCCCCTGGCGGTCCACCCCCAGAGCGGCTGCATCTTCTTCCTGGGCGGCAAGGCCATCTACGGAGAGGTGTACCAGCGGGAGGACAGATCAAAGCGGAACGCCTACGCCACCGGCACCTCCCTCTTCACCTTCGACTACCTCCGGGTGAACCGAGCCTTCTTCGAGGACTCCCCCGGCGCCGGCGGCGGACCGTTTCGGCTGAAGAGCACATACCTCGAGAACGCGGGCAGGCCGTACCAGGAGGTCCTGGAGGACTACAAGCGGTACTGCGTCGCAAAAGTGATGCGCTCGGTGCGGGGCTTCAACATGTGGGCCCCTGCAGGCACCCCGGATTTCTACCGCTGGGGCTTCGAAATCAGCAGCTCGTCCCAGCACATCACCAGCCGGGATGCAAGGGAGTCCTTCCTGCGGGCCCAGAGCAAACCTCGTCTGACTCCCCAGCTCCTTACCCGCTGAGACCCCCATGTACCAGACAAGAAGATGGGCAGGGGCGGCAAGACTGACGTCTTGCCGCCCCTGCCTATTGGTTCATACCGCCCAACTGCGCTTTATCTCTTCCGCAGTCTGGCAGCACCACACCACTAAGACTGCGACGGCGGTATCGTAGAACACGTTGTTTATGCGCTCACTGCCAGCTGTTCGATGGGCACGCCCCGGGCGAACCGGTCCACGTACTCCTGTACACACTGGCGGCAGCAGGTGAAATAGGCCTCTGCCTGGGCGGGGTCCCCATAGGACTTCCAGCATCCGCAGCAGGTGAAGTTCCGGCCCTGGTTCTCAATGAACCCGATCACATCTTGGAGCGGATATCCCAGAAACACGCCGATCTCATGGGGAAATTCCGGCTGGGTCCGGAGCCGGTATGCCAACTGGTCCAGAAGTTCTTCCAGATCGCCGGCGGTGTATCCCTCGGCTGCGAGAAAGCATCTGCAGTCCTCCTGGGACAGGTGCTCTGCCATCTCTTCCGGGCGATAGAGGTACACGATCACGGCATCGGCCTCAGGGCGCTCCAGGAGGATCCGGACAGACATGCCAAAGGGCTTTAAGCGCCTGTCCCAGAGGGAGACCTTCTGCCGGGAGGTCTCCAGAGAGCAGTTCTTGAAGCAGAATAGGCTCCCCGGCTTCATCCCAGCCAGGGTGAGGGCACACTGCCGGACCAGCACGTCCTCAAACGCCGGGCAGCTCCGGACCCCGCTGTTCACAGGGTTGTCAGTCTCTTGCCCAGGGCCCTGCAGGCGTCCTCGGCATCTGCGTCCGGCGCATCGTTGCAGATGAGGCCCTCGTCCTGCGCGAGATCTGCCCCGGCATCCTGGCAGCGGCTGTACCAGTCCCGCATCCACTGCCCATCTCCCCAGCCGTATGAGCCGAAGAGGGCGATGTGTCTGCCGCTGAGAGTGCCCTCCAGGGCGGCGAACATCGGCTCGAATTCGGACTCCTCCAGCACCTCGCTGCCCATGGCGGGGCATCCGAAGGCCACTGCCTGATAGGAATCCAGCATATCTGCGGAGAAGTCCCCGGGGCCCAGCAGGTCTGCCGTGCCGCCGGCCGCCTGCACGCCCTCGGCGATGGCATTGGCCATGGCCTCCGTGTTGCCGGACCCACTCCAGTAGACAATTGCGATCTTGCTCATGTGAAAACACTCCTTTGTGAGATGGATGTTGTAGTTAGTGATTGCTAACCAAGCTGCTGAAATACACCCCAAGAGAGGTCCCTTGGGGGTGGATGGGAATAGCTGCTGTATCGCCAGAGGTTAGCGGTTGCTAACCTCTGGCGGTATATTAGCACAGGCGGGGGGAGGGTGTCAAGGGGGAATTTGCAAATTTCGGGAAAAAACTTTGGGCCACCGAGCTGCAGTGATATCTGCACCCCGGCGGCTTGACGTGTTGATTGACTTCTCAACGGAATCTCACTCAGAGCAGCCTTCCAAAGACGGCCGTCTCAAATGGATTCCCTTCCTGTGGTCTACCTGTCTGCTGCCTCAGAAGACAGCTGGCACGCACGGACGGAGTCGGTCACGGAGTCAGCTTGAGGATCTCGTCCCGGGAAAGCCCGGTGTATTTGACGATTTTGTCCACATCAACGTTGTCTGCCAGAAGCTTCCTAGCGAACTCCCGCCAATCCTCTCTCCGCGTCTCTTCGCGGTCCTCTTCCAGCATTTTCAACATAACTGCGTTCATTAAGCTCACTCCCTCCGCAATAGGCTCTTTGGCCACCTTCATCAATTCGGCAAGGTCCGACCGCTGAATGTCGTGCCTGTCCTTGGTCCTGAGGTCGTGGCCGTACACCAGCAAATCTCTCCAGGTCTTCTCGGTGATGCCGTATTTGTCTGTCTCGGCTTTCATCTTTTTGTCCTGGTCCGCTGCGTGGTTTTTGAGCACATTGACTCTCTTGTCTATCTTCTCCCTATCGGCCTTGTCTATCTCCTCGTGCTCGAGTTCCTCACTGATTCTGTCGAAGGCAGCGTCAAGGGGTGTCAAGGGGGAATTTGAAAATTCCGGAAAAACTTTGGGCCGCCGGGTTGCAGTGCTATCTGCACCCCGGCGGCTTAGCGTGTTGATTGACTTCTCAGCGGAATCTCACTCAGAGCAGCCTTCCAAAGACGGCCGTCTCAAATGGATTCCCTTCCTGTGGTCTACCTGTCTGCTGCCTCAGAAGACAGCTGGCACGCACGGACGGAGTCGGTCACGGAGTCAGCTTGAGGATCTCGTCTCGGGGCAGTCCGGTATACTCGATAATCTTGTTCATATCGATGTTGTCTGCCAGAAACTTCTTAGCATATTCCCGATCCTTCTCCAACTGCGTCTCTCTCCGCGTCTCTTCGCGGTCCTCTTCCAGCATCTTCAACATAACTGCATTCATTAAGCTCACTCCCTCCGCAATAGGCTCTTTGGCCACCTTCATCAATTCGGCAAGGTCCGACCGCTGAATGTCGTGCCAGTCCTTGGTCCTGAGGTCGTGGCCGTACACCAGCAAATCTCTCCAGGTCTTCTCAGTGATGCCATATTTGTCTGTCTCGGCTGTCATCTTCCTGATCCACTGCGTGGTCTTTGAGCTTGTTAATCCTCTTCTCCATCTTCTCTCTTTCAGCCTTGTCTATCTCCTCTTGCTCACGTTCTTCACTGATTCTGTCGAAGGCAGCGGCAAGGGGTGTCAGAGGGAATTTGAAAATTCCGGAAAAACTTTGGGCCGCCGGGTTGATTGACTTCTCAACGGAATCTCACTCAGAGCAGCCTTCCAAAGACGGCCGTCTCAAATGGATTCCTTTCCTGTGGTCTACCCGTCTGCTACCCCAGAAGACAGCTGGTACGCACGGACGGAGTCGGTCACGGAGTCAGCTTGAGGATCTCGTCCCGGGAAAGCCCGGTGTATTTGACGATTTTGTCCACATCAACGTTGTCTGCCAGAAGCTTCCTAGCGAACTCCCGCCAATCCTCTCTCCGCGTCTCTTCGCGGTCCTCTTCCAGCATTTTCAACATAACTGCGTTCATTAAGCTCACTCCCTCCGCAATAGGCTCTTTGGCCACCTTCATCAATTCGGCAAGGTCCGACCGCTGAATGTCGTGCCAGTCCTTGGTCCTGAGGTCGTGGCCGTACACCAGCAGCTCTCTCCAGGTCCTCTTGGTGATGCCGTATTTGTCTGTTTTCATCTTCCTGATCCGCTGCGTGGTCTTTGAACTTGTTAATCCTCTTCTCCATCTTCTCTCTTTCAGCCTTGTCTATCTCCTCATACTCAAGTTCTTCACTGATTCTGTCGAAGGCAGCGGCAAGGGGTGTCAGAGGGAATTTGAAAATTCCGGAAAACTTTGGGCCGCCGGGTTGCAGTGGTACCTGCACCCCGGCGGCTTAGCGTGTTGATTGACTTCTCAGCGGAATCTCATTTGGAGCAGCCCTCCGAAGACAGCCGTCTCAAATGGATTCCCTTCCTGTGGTCTACCCGTCTGCTGCCTCAGAAGACAGCTGCACGCACGCACAGGGTCAGTCACGGGGTCAGCTTAAGGATCTCGTCCCGGGACAGCCCGGTATACTTGATAATCTTGTCCATATCGATGTTGTCTGCCATAAACTTCTTGGCATATTCCCGATCCTTCTCCAACCGCGTCTCTTCGCGATCCTCTTCCAGCATCTTCAACATAACTGCATTCATTAAGCTCACTCCCTCCGCAATAGGCTCTTTGGCCACCTTCATCAATTCGGCAAGGTCCGACCGCTGAATGTCGTGCCAGTCCTTGGTCCTGAGGTCGTGGCCGTACACCAGCAGCTCTCTCCAGGTCTTCTCGGTGATGCCGTATTTGTCTGTCTCGGCTTTCATCTTTTTGTCCTGGTCCGCTGCGTGGTCTTTGAGCACATTGACTCTCTTGTCTATCTTCTCCCTATCGTCCTTGTCTATCTCCTCGTGCTCGAGTTTGAACAACAGATCTGTCTGCTCGCGTTCCTCGCTGATTCTTCTGAACGCGTAGGCGCAGTTCAAAAAGATGGTTTGGAACCGCGGGTCGAAACCGTGAATCAGCTCCCAGTGGATGAATTCACCGGTTCCAGGTACATCTTCATCTGTCAGAAAGACGATGTACGTTGGCGGCAGATTCTTGTAGTTGTTTCCGCGGAGCAATGACGAGAAACCGATGACATGCCCATCGAAGATGGCACGGGGAGCGCTCTCATCTTTCTTACCGTTCTGGATTTCGATGGAGAAAATCCGCTTATCGGCACTCTCGCAGTAGGTATCAGATACGATACTGTGGTACGGTAGCGGAAAATCGAAATTCTTCTGGACCTCCATGACTTCCAGTTTCAGATTCTCATCACCCATGAGAATCTGAAGAAACGCCTCGATGACAGACTTCTTCCCGGGCATTACCGTGCGGTAAAAAATGTCATCGAAGAAGCTGGCCGATTTAGCCGATTCCTCTGTCTTCTCGATCATGTAATCACGGAGTTCCGGTCTCAGAGCAGAAATTGCGAAATCAACGCTGGCTTTCACCACATCAGAGTACATCTGATACCCATGGACCGGATCTACAATGGGAAAATCGGCGTTGGTATCTGTCAGGATCTGCTTCAGCAGCTTACCCTGTCTCTCCACATAGGACAGCATAATGCTCTCTTGCGCAGTAGGGACTACTTTCGGAGGGGGCGGGGTGTCCCCACCCTTTTCACCCTCGCTCGAATCGTTGCTCTGGCTCGTACCTTTGCTCGGATCCAGGATCTCAGCCTCACTCTTGGCTTTTGCTTTCTTTGCCACGGTACACCTCCTAATCGTGCGTTTGGAGGCAGTGTTGCGGGCGTACAGACAATTCAAGAGATCCCCTCTGCTATGAGATTATACCATATCGATTTGGGAATCACAAGATGAATTTTCTGCCAGCGTACTCTCTGCAACACATGCCTGCCGCATTCTGTTCGAATCGGGCTACGTATATATATAAACTGAAATGAAGTCATTTCAGGAGCTTAGGTTATGTCCTTTCGGACATTGCCCAGTATAAACCATTCGGGACCCCCTTGTCAAGGCTTATTTTTGGAGTTTCGAGAAATTTTTTCTACCCGTTCTCTCCTCTGGTTTCTCGTCGCCTTTTGTTTCGAATTACTATAATTCTTTAGGGCAAACGCAAAGTCGGTTGGTAAAAACAGGAAATTAGGCCATTGCAGCTGTAAGGCTGGGGCAGGACGCCAA
>CANRFN010000043.1 GCA_947629915.1 uncultured Oscillospiraceae bacterium
GCAATCGCCATATTGGAGGGGCAATTTTGAGAACTTTTTTCAAAAAACCATCTCCTCTATGCAGACGAGCCAGGTTGTAGAAAAGTCTTTGCCAGAAACTAAGCCCAGATAGCGGATGTCGGTGTCTTGTTTCGACTTCTGCCATTTGTGCAATGGCCTGTTGCACAAATAGGCTGCTTCTGATCCAGTTCCTTTTCGATCTCTTCAAAGAGGAAAGGCTGCTCTTCGAATTACAGCGTAATTCAAAGGAGGTATGGCATTACTAGAACTGAAACCAGTTGTTCAAATCTGGGTTTGCATCAGATAAAGCGTGAATGGATGCAAAAATATATTACTAATTTTCATTAAAACTAATAGAATTGGAAAAATATATACTATACGTAGGTAGAAAAGCATCTAATGGTTTCGGTTCACTGCGACTGAGGTTTCTAAAGCCTTTCAAAGATAGAGCACTTCTACTTGGTTTAAAACGGCTCAATTATATTCAACGAGGCGTTTTCCATTGTTGCTCTAGATGTTCCCTTCAAATCCCCAGTTAGTTGGATTGTCTTACCGTACTGATGCGCCTGTACTGCACAACTATAATCTTCCTTGTTTAGCTTTGCCCGAACAGTCTTTAATTTTCCATTTATGCCAATATAAGCAACAACAATTTCACCGAATTCACGTGCATCTAAAGTGGGATGTGCAGTGAGAGCTTTAACGCCACCAATGATTTTGGTTTTGTTAACGGTACTACTTTTTATAGCTGATATGACTCCTTGCAGCGGTTCGTAGTAGTCGTGTGATATATCTATGCTTCTAATAGGGCCCCTATTTTTCTTGACAATTGGTGACCATTCCGCTGTGAATTCAAGGGTAGCATCCTCGAGATTTGGGTTCAGACTGTTCAGAGCCTCATAAAAATTGGAACTGATGGAATCCTCACCTTCAACTAAGGAGGCATAATTACCATTGTTCACTTTTTCTTTTATTGTTGCAATGTTGGCCATTACTGTGTTTGTGACTTTTCTTGTTAGAGAATTGGCACATTTATCTTCAGCAGTAAAAATGCTCAATTGCTGATAGCCTTCTGTTCCGGAATAGTCTATGAACGGGCACACAACAGGAACAACATAGCTTCCGATTTCCGTTTGACCAAACCTGCATTGGGATAAAAACTTTTGAACTGAATCATCGGGCCTGCCAGAGTGCGTCTTTCTAGGATTGATAACATCTGAAGCTGTTGCAGCTAACAACTTTTTTGCGTTTTCATACAACTTTATCGCATTGTCAAATGTAATATCACCAAACTCTATATCTTTCCTGTAAAGACGAATTTTCAAAATATCCGCATTCGGATTAAGAAACGAGAGCATTTGCTGCTGCACAGATTTACCTTCAAGGGATGCAATCTTGCATATTACATCATACATTACTCGTTTGTAGTCTAGAAAGTTTTTATCGAGTGGAACGTTGATTTGTTCAAAATCATTGCTGGTTTCACGCTGAAAAATCTTAACGTTCTTTCTTTTTGTTGGAAGTTCGTTCCATTGAGCGTCCTTTAAATATTTCACGACTACATGCGGGTTCAACTTATACACTATATCTCTGTGATCTTCGTAGTTCATCTTACAGCCCCTCTCTCGCCGCCATAACCATTAAATCGTTTATCGTGTTAACTGATAATACGTGCTTGGTTGGAACTTTTACAGTGATGGTACCAGTGTTTTTTGTCTTTTCATTGCCTTGAAAACAAGCCCAAAACATTTTTCCTCTAATCATCAATTCATCAATGCTCCAATGAACCCAGTCACTCGAATCACTGGGCAAAACCAGCAAAGCCAATATGTTGGGGGAAGATGCATCTATGCATAAATCATTATAGTTTTTTGCCTTGAGCTTGTATGAGATTTCGTTTCCAGTTATGCTATATAATGAACCGGATGAAGTAGCCTTAAGCTGCACACCTATGCTTACATTAACTTTGCGCTCTGGAAGAATGACCACCTTGTGCAACGCACCATCGATGCTGTCTTCATCGTGATGAAAAAATTCAAATGCAATACCATTTATAGCAGCAATCGCTTTCAAGTAGCAGCCACTCAGATCCTCTTTAATTCTCTCTTCCGTCATATAATTTCCTCCGTGGAATGTACTGCTGCTCAAAGGCTGTTTTAAATGATATAGTTAAATCGATGATTGCAACAATGCAATGCAATTAAAATAATTATCTGATGTTCACTATGGTATGGACTGGTGGGTACCGATAGCACCAGTATATACTTGGAAAAGCAGGTTGTCAATAGGGGTGACTAGAAAAATGTCATGGTTTCGTAGACTAAATTTCGTAGAGCCTGCTCGCGTAATGCAGCATGAGGGCAGTAAGTGTTATTATATATAAAAACGGTCAAAATTCTGAACGTTTAAGAAATGCGAATCGATGTTTTAGCTAACTGATTTGCTGAGCAAAATGGGGATATAAATCTGAAAAACTAGTCATGCTTCATGACCACATAGCTGTACTACCGTCTCAACGTGCGCACACCGGGGGAACATGTCTACCGCCTCAACCTTCACGGGCTCATACCCATATTGCCGCAAACTCTTCAGATCCCTGGCCAGCGTTGCAGGATCGCAGGAGACATAGACGATGCGCCGCGGTCCCATCTGGACAGCTGCCTGGATCACGCCTTCCGAGATCCCTTTCCGCGGTGGGTCTACCACCAGCACATCCGGTTGTAGCCCATCCCGGGCCAGCTGCTCTGCCAGTTGCCCGGCATCCCCACAGACAAACTTGGTCTTGCCTGCAAGGCCGTTTCGCTGTGCGTTCTTCTTTGCGTCCTCAACCGCTTCCGGAATCACCTCAACGCCGATTACCCGTCCCGCCTTGCGGGCAAGGCACAGGCTGATGGTGCCGATGCCGCAATACAGATCCACTGCCAGCTCCTTTCCAGTGAGACCGGCGAAGTCCAGTGCGATCCCGTAGAGGACTTCACACTGATCCCGATTCACCTGGAAGAAGGACGGCACAGAGAGCCGGAAGGAGAGACCACATAAGGTCTCCTCCAGCCAATCCTGTCCCCAGAGGATCTGGTATGAGCTTCCCAATACCACGTTGGTGCGCTTGTCGTTGCGGGAGAGGACGATGCCCACGAGATTGGGATCTGTCTCCCGGAGGGCAGAGACCAGTTCCTTGCTGTGGGGGAGAGGCCAGTCCCGTACCACGAGACAGCAGAGGGTCTGTCCCTGGCCGTTGGTGCGGAGGTAGAGGTGCCGGATGAGACCTGCGTGCTTGCGCTCATCGTAGGCGGGGATGCGGTGTTGCTTCATCCAGCCCCGGAGGGCATTGCGGATGGCGGCGTCCTGTTCGGGTTGCAGGAGACAGTCTGGGATGTCTGTCACCTTATGGGTGCGCTCCTGGAAGAAGCCGATCCTGGGACCTGGTGCCACGGGAAACTGCACCTTGTTGCGGTAGCGGTCCTGCCGGACAGCCCCGTGTACCGGGGGAACGGTGAGGGAGAGACCGCCGATCCGCTGCAGCGCATCCTGTACCCGCCGCCGTTTGACCTCTAGCTCCGCATCATATGTCATGTGACGGAATCGACAGCCGCCGCACCGGGTATACTGCGGACAGTCCGGCTCGATGCGGGCCTCCGATGGCTCCAGAATCCGGTCTGCCCGTGCCCATACGGCGTTGTGTCCGATGTGCTCGATGGTGATCTCAGCCAGCTCGCCCGGCAGGGCATCGTGGACAAAAACAACAGCATCTTCCAGCCGGACAATGCCGTCTCCATCACCGGCTGCGGAGGTGATGCGGACCGTGTATTGGGCGCCTTCCTGAAGTGCCATGGGGATACTCCTCTCAAGGGATACAGCCTCTCTGGACTGCGAAAAATATTGTGATTCTTAACAAGTTTGTCATAGACTTTGCAGAAGTCTTCTGATACAATGTCGAAGACGCCGAGGGCGTACGCTCGAAATAAGGAGGCGGGGCAGTGAATGTAATTTCGCTCGTAACACCGAAGATTCAAGTGGCCTACCTGTACGATGATTGTACCATCCGTCAGGCACTGGAGGGCATGCGGGCCAGAGGGTATACCGCAGTTCCAGTGCTCAGTCGGGACGGAAAATACGTGGGAACGGTGAGTGAAGGGGACTTCCTCTGGAAGATCGTGGAGTCCGGAGACAGCAGTCTGCGGTCCCTGGAGCGCAGGTATCTCACGGAGCTGGTGAGACCGGGATTCAACCCGGCGGTGAACATCCGCGTCACCATGGAGGAACTGTTGGAACGGGCCACCGGCCAGAACTTTGTCCCGGTGGTGGACGACCGCGATGCCTTCGTGGGGATCGTCACCCGGAAGAACATCCTGCGCAAACTCACCGTGCCAAGTTCCTGCTGCAGCTGCAGCAAGACAGAGGACTAATCGGAGGCAGACTGCGCGGCGGCCTGCTGCTTATGCAGCTTGTGCAGTTCCTTTTTCCGCCGGTTGGAGAAGCGGTCCTCTTCACTGTACACACAGCCGCAGTACTTCTGCATGTAGAGCCCAAGGCTGCGGGCCTCTTCCTGTCCCTCTTTGAAGCGGGGGCGGAAGTCCCAGGGCACAAACTCCACGCCGTACTGCTTCCCCATGAATTCGCCCACCTCGCAGATGAGGTCCCGGTTCTGATAGGGGGAGATGAGCAGGGTGGTGGAGAACTGGGTGAAGCCCTTCTCCTTGGCCACGGCGGCGGTCCGCTCCAGACGGCAGGTGTAGCAGTACCGGCAGCGGTGATCCGGATCGGAGGCCACGGCTGCGGTGAACGGTCTCAGACCGTAGAAATCCTCTTCCAGCAGCTTCAGATCGATGCTGCGGGAGTACTCCCGCAAGGTGTCTCTCCGGGCTTTGTACTCCAGAAACGGGTGGATGTTGGGGTTATACCAGAACCCGGTGGGCTCAATGCCCTCCTCCCGGAGCTGATGGATGCAGGCTACAGAGCACGGCGCACAGCAGATGTGCAGTAAGACAGACATACAAATCCCTCGTTTCGCCCGGCACACGGGCGCATTCAGATGATTTTAATATGGGAAAGGACTGGTTGCTATGGCGTCCTATTCGGAATTCACCATGCCGTCCCGGGACGGTAAGAACACGTTGGCGTGCTATCTCTGGGAGCCTGAGAACCCCCGGGGAGTAGTGCAGATCATCCACGGTGTCTCGGAGCATGTGGGACGGTATGCCGGCTTTGCGCAGTTTCTGGCAGAGCAGGGCTATGTGGTCTGCGGCAACGACCACCTGGGCCACGGCAAGACGGTAACAGATGGCCGGTATGGGTACTTTGGCCCCAAGGACGGCTGGGTGCTGGTCACGGCAGACGTCAAGAGCCTGCGGGATGCCATGGGAGAGAAGTACCCCAATGTCCCGTACTTCCTCTTCGGCCACTCCATGGGCTCCTTTCTGGCCCGCACCTATCTCTGCGCCTATCCCGGCACGGTGGACGGGGCGATCCTCTCCGGCACTGGCCAGGAGAAAGACGCCGTTGTGGCAGCCGGCAAGACGCTGGCCTCCAGTATCTGCGCCGCCCAGGGCCCGGACACCGTGAGTGAGACGGTGAACAAGCTCTCTCTCGGCGCCTATAACGACCAGTTCAAGCCCAACCGCACTACGGCAGACTGGATCTCCCGGGATGAGAAGGTGGTGGACGCGTATCTGCAGGATCCGTTCTGCACTTTCAAGCCCACTGCCGGCCTGTTCCGGGACATGATGGAGGGCCTCCAGTATATCAGCAACCCGGATAATCTGGCCGGCATGGACATCCGCACGCCGGTGTACCTCATGAGCGGGGACCAGGACCCGGTGGGCTCCAATGGCAAAGGCGTGGCCCGGGTCTATGACTTCTTCAAGAAGGCAGGCACTGCAGATCTCACCATGAAGCTCTATCCCGGCGGACGCCACGAGATGCTCAACGAGCTGAACCGGGACGAGGTGTATGCGGACGTGCTGGCCTGGCTGGAGAAGCACACCAAATAAGCCCGCAACCCAAAACGATCTCTGTATAGCCCTCAGCCCCGTGGCTGGGGGCTTTTTGATAGCAACAAGCGGGAGAGGATAGCATCGAGAAAGGCGGATCCTGTCTGTTCTTCATGCTGGAGAGTATACCAGAAACCTGGTACATGTGCAAGGACGGGGGCGGCCATTTCCGGCGGATTTGACCGGCAAATCGTGGGCGGCGGGCAGCCAGAAGGGCTGCCCGCCGCCTGCGGATTTCTGTGGGGCAGGGGAGAAGAAGGGAAGCGTACCGATCAGCGAACTACGGTCTCCTCCAGGGGCTTTCGGTTGCTGTGGTTGGGCAGGGGACCGGCGCCATCCGCGGCATAGCCCAGATCCAGGAGCATCAGCACTTCTTCGTTCTCCGGAAGGCCCAGCACCTTTTTGGCTTCCTCGGGGTCAAAGCGGTTCAGCCAGCAGCTGTCCACGCCGAGAGAGGCCGCGGCCAGCAGCATGTGGGTGGCCACGATGGTGGCATCTTCCGCGCCGGAGGTCCGCTTGCCACCGGGGTAGGTGTACACGTTGTTGTTGTCCCAGGCCACAACCAATACCGTGGGTGCCCCGTACCGGCAGGGGGTAAGGGCATCGATCTTGGCGAGGCTGTCCGGGTCCTGTAACACGTAGATGCGCTGCTCCTGCAGGTTCTTGGCGGTGGGCGCCAGTCTGCCGGCCTGCAGGATCAGGTCCAGCTGCTCTTTCTCCAGCGGGCGGCTGCTGAAAGACTTGCAGGAGTATCTCTTTTCAGCGAGGGCAAGAAAATCCATAAGTTAGGTCCTCCTATCCGTAGTGGTGGTATGTGGGTGAACTGTTTGAGGTGGTAAATGGGATGTGTGGTGTGGGGCTGCTGCACTGGAAAAGCTGGCAGGACAGGCCCGCTCACACGGCTCAGTATACCGCAGAGACGGGGATCCTGCAAGATTGGGGAGGATGGTTTGTGAGCGGTTTGCCGGAGCTGCCGGAGTTGCCTGGGGAGAGAGCATGAAAATCAACAGGTGAGGGGAAGGTTGTCATTGATTTCCACATCTCTGTGGGGTATAGTAGGGAAACCCGTGAGAGGGACCTGTGATCATGGGGTGAAGACGAGCATGAGAGGGGAAACAATATGGGAAGACGCGTGTTGTCCTGGGCCCTGGCATTTGCACTCTGCCTGGGCTGCCTGTCTCTGGCGCCCCAGACGGCGCTGGCGTGGAAGGACTATGACTTTGCGGTGCTGTGGGAGGGCGACCTCACGCTGTGGGCGGATCGCTTCTTTGCCAACTGCGCCTACGAGAATACGGTTCTTGGAGGGCAAGACACTGAGAGCGGCCTCTTCCGCTTTGACGGCGATACCGTGACGCAGGTATTGGATGCAACGGGATATTTGGCCGGCGCCTTCGGGAATGAAGGGGAAGAACACTTCCGGAGACAGTACGATGTCTCAGATGACGGCCTGTTCCTGACAGAGGACTACACCACATCGCTTGCTTCTGTGGTGGACTATACCGGCAAAGTGTTGGCGGAAGACCTCCCCTTTGTGAAGACAAACTTTGTCTCCGAGGACGGATGGATTGTGGTGAGAGAGGGCAATTTCCCCTTGACGGAGGGCAAAGGAAACTCTTATGCGCTCAACGTGAAGACCGGAGAGAAGAAGGACACGAACTGGGGATATCTGGACCCGGCGTGCTATGACGACTACGGCATCGACACCTACAACGACGGGATCTACGCCACAAACACCAGTCTGTCCAGCTACGGCGGCGCCTACTACAACGATGAGGGTCAGCGCATCTTCGAGGGGTACCACGGCACAGAGTTCAACTATGGCTATGCCATCGCCTGGAAGGACGCTGAGAACGCCGAAGTGAATCCATCGCATTATCAAGGATACCTCTATGCGCTGCCGGACCGCGGGTATCAGAATCCTGTGATCTTGTGTGCAGACGGTGAAAAAGTGATCGATCTGCCGGCTGGCAGCAAAGTGGACATGTACACCACGATCTGGAAGGACGGGATCCTGCCGGTCCAAGTCGGGGATGAGATCAAGTTCTACAACGTGAAGGGCGAACAGGCCTTCTCAACCGGATACAAGGTAAAGCGCTCCGGCGATTTCCGAAACGGCTATGTGCCAGTGGTCACAGAAAACGGGTTCACGGTCTTTGACGGCACGGGAGAAGAGCTCCTCACGCCTGGATACCTGGAGTACACCTACGAGGCATCTGTGAGTGCCGTCACCAATGTGACAAGTTCCGGCCTGATCTGGATTCAACTTACCAGTCATGAGAGCGGAGAGCGGTTCACTGTGCTCATGGATCTGGACGTGAGCAAGAACAACAACCACTTTGATGGCACTCCATCGCAGCCGGGGAACGATACAACGCCCGCTCCCACCGATGCGCCAACGCCGTCCACTCCGTCCAGACCTACCTCCTTCCCGGATGTGAAACCGGGAGACTGGTTCTACGACTGCGTGATGGACATGGTCTCCATGGGGGCGGTATCCGGCCTACCAGACGGCACCTTTGCCCCTGATCAGGCCATCACCACCGGTGAGCTCATCACCCTGGCCATGAATCTGATGCCGGGGAAAAAGTGCACCCCGCAGGAGATCCAAGACTTCAAGAAGACCTCCGGCGCTCCAGATCTCAGCGGCTACTGGGCGGAGAACACGGTCCTCGAGGCGATGATAACAAGAGGCATCGATGACTACACCATCACCTCGAATGATCGAGACTTCTGGACGGGCAAGGTCAGCCGGCTTACCACGATCCAACTGATCTACCACATCTATAACAACAGTAATGTGGCGGACGGAAAAGACAGCACCGAACCGGACACGTATTCCATTATCGGCGATATCGCCAAGTTCAAGGGAGACTACAGAGCGCCCTACGCGTATTGGGCATACAACAATGGCATTGTGACCGGCGTCAATGCAAACGGAGATTTCAATCCCTTCGGAACTCTCACCCGGGCCGAGGCATGCGGCATTCTCAGCCATGTGATTCACCCGGAGACCCGGGCGAAGGTGGACTGGGATCATGTGCACGAACTGGACGCCCTTCTGGAGGATCCCAATGCCCTGCACAGACTGCCGGACGGGGTGGACAGCTTCGGCAACACCCGGATCCACTACGCCGAGGACACCGCCTATGACTTCTGCCGCGAGCTGGAGGAGAAGATCGGCATCCCCATCTATTACTTGCCGGAGTTCACCGTTGCGAGCACCAACCTCTTCTCACCTACGGCGATGGCAAAGGCGGATCCGATCAACAAGTTCTATTTCGATGATATCCGGACGGAACTGGCATGGATGGATCAGGCGTACGACCTGCTGCCGGAGGGCATGATCAAGGAAGTGGCCGGCAAGAAGTACCACAAGAACACCGAGATCATCCTCACCACCCACTGCTATTTTGAGGGCGCCTCTCAGTTTGGCTGCTACAACTACGACTACTCAGACAACCCGGTGAAAGTGGACCAGATCTTCTATACCGGCGCGGGAGATGTCCACTTTTACATCCATGAGCTGGGCCATATGATCACCGGGAGCATGGGCGGCAATGCGTTTAATAGCGCATGGGAGGAGCTGTACAACAAAAGCAGAGGCTATATCACGACATATGCGGCCAGCTCCAACCTGGAGGACATCGCCGAGACGTGGGCGTATTCCTGGATCGTGCCGGATCAAATCGTTAACTTGGTGAAAAGTGGCGAGGAGCCCATGTTCATCAAGAAGATTCAGCTGCTCACGGACATGCTGGACGAGAAGCTGGAGACCTTTGATGCCGCCTCTGCGCCCTGGGCAGAGATCCTTCCATGAGATGCTGCAGAGCAAATGTTGCATAATGGAATAGACGCCTGAGAGCAGGAAGCCGGCGGGAGACGCCGGCTTCCTGCTCTTTCCGGAAAATCCTCGGATTTCTCCCCTATATCCATCGGATTTGGGGCTTGTTTTTCCGCGGCGCTGTGGTACTATTTGTTAGAAGCTGCACCACTGTGTGCAGCGGATGTTGGCCCTTTCAGCCAATTTCCCCCTTGCCGATGAGGCCGCGATGCGCTATTATGGGGAAAAGGGGAAGAGGGGCTCTCATCCATTTGCGAAGACACAACGATTTTCCAGATTGGAAAGGAGAGACCATACCAATGGAATTGCTGCTGGGCATAGATCTGGGTACGTCTGGAACCAAGACAGTTCTCTTTGACCCCACCGGCAAGCCCCTTGCCAGCTGCACGGTGGAGTACCCCCTCTATCAGCCGCAGAATGGCTGGGCAGAGCAGGATCCCCAGGACTGGTGGAACGCAGTGCAGGAGACCGTCCGTGCGGTGCTGGCCAAGAGCGGCGCCAAGGCAGAAGATGTCAAGGGCGTGGGCATTTCCGGCCAGATGCACGGCCTCGTGATGCTGGACGGAGACGGCAAAGTGCTGCGGAAGTCCATCCTCTGGTGCGATGGACGGACCGGGAAGCAGTGCGATGAGATCACAAGTATCCTCCAGGAGAAGCTCATCGCCATCACCGCCAACCCCGCCCTCACCGGCTTCACCGCCGGCAAGATCCTCTGGGTGCGGGAGAACGAGCCGGATCTCTACGACAAGTGCCGCCACATCCTGCTGCCCAAGGACTACATCCGCTACAAACTCACCGGAGAGTTCGCCACCGAGGTATCGGACGCCTCCGGTATGAACCTGCTGGACGTGCCGAACCGCTGCTGGAGCGATGAGGTGCTCTCGGCGCTCGGCATCGATAAGAGCCTGCTGGGCCGCATGTATGAGTCCTGCGAGGTCACGGGCGTGGTCTCTCAGGCGGCTGCCGAGGCCACAGGCCTGGCCGCCGGCACCCCCGTCGTAGGCGGCGCCGGAGACAATGCCGCCGCCGCTGTGGGTACAGCCGTGGTGGAGACCGGACGGGCCTTTACCACCCTGGGTACCTCCGGCGTCATCTTCGCCCATGCAGACAGCGTCACCATCGATCCCAAGGGCAGAGTGCACACCTTCTGCTCCGCCGTCCCCGGCAAGTGGACCGTGATGAGCTGCACCCTGTCCGCCGGCCTCAGCCTCCAGTGGTTCCGCAACCAGTTCTGCGGGCCCGAGCGGGAGACCGCCGCCAACATCGGCAAGGACGTGTATGAGCTCCTTACCGCCGCCGCCGAGCGCAGCCCCATCGGCAGCAATCGGCTGATCTGGCTGCCGTACCTCATGGGGGAGCGCTCCCCGCTGCTGGACTCCGATGCCAGAGCCGCCTTTATCGGTCTCTCCGCCATGCATACCAAGGGCGACATGGTCCGGGCCGTGATGGAGGGTGTCACATACAGCCAGCGGCAGAACCTGGACGTGTTCCGGGAGATGGGCGTTCCCATCCTGGACATGGCTGCCTGCGGCGGCGGCGCCAAGAGCCCCTTCTGGCGCAAGCTCCTGGCAGACCTGTACGGCTGCCCGGTGAAGACCATCGCCTCCGATCAGGGCCCCGCCCTGGGCGTGGCCATCCTGGCCGGCGTGGGTGCCGGCATCTACAAGTCCGTGGAAGAGGGCTGCCGCGTGGCGGTACAGACCGGCGCGGTACAGCAGCCGGATGCTGCGGCGGGGAAGGCCTATGAGCCCTTCTATCAGCTGTATTGCCAGCTGTATCCGGCCCTGAAGGATTCCTTCCACAAACTGGCCGCCCTGTGAGAAAGTGAGGAGACATCCATGACGATCTATCCCGTGAGCAGCCCCGAATTCCGCCCCTATGGGAAGGTGCTGGAGGGCTATGACACCACCTGTCTCATCAACGCCATGAAGACCATCCCACTGCCGGAGAGCGGCACCGCCTATGAGGCCTCCATCCCCGTATTGGAGTCCACCTGCCTGTACGGCCAGTTCCAGAACAACGCCTACGGCGGCATGCCGGTGCAGATCGGCATGTGCTGGGGCCGCAACACCAAGCTGAACTGCCTGGAGTACCACCGGGACAGTGAGATCAACCTGGGCTGCGAGGACTTCATCCTGTTGCTGGCCAAACAGGACGAGATCATAGACGGCGTGCTGGACACCTCCAAGGTGAAGGCCTTCCGGGCCCCTGCCGGTGTGCCGGTGGAGGTCTATGCCACCACGCTGCACTACGCCCCCTGCCAGACCACCAAGGACGGCTCTTTCAAGGTGGCCATCGTCCTGCCCAAGGGCACCAACACGGATGCCCCCGGCGCTAAAACCCTGAACGATGAGGACAGCTGGCTCACCGCCCGCAACAAGTGGCTGCTGGCCCACCCCGAGGCCCCGGAGGCATCCCAGGGCGCCCACATCGGCCTGAAGGGCGACAACATCGACATCGCTGAGGATCTGGACTGAGCAGTCCGTCCTCTGAGATATCCATTCCAAGCACACAAGCGATATTCCGTATCTCATACTTATTCTTAAGGAGGAATTTCCCATGAACAACATTCCTGAGGTGAAGCTGGGCATCATCGCCGTGAGCAGAGACTGCTTTGTCATCTCTCTGTCTCAGCGCCGCAGAAGCGCCATCGTGGCCGCCTGCGCCGCAAAGGGTGTAGACCTCTATGAGGCCCAGACCACCGTGGAGAACGAGAAGGACATGCTGGCAGCGGTAGCCGAGGTAAAAGAGGCCGGCTGCAATGCATTGGTCGTCTTCCTGGGCAACTTCGGCCCGGAGACCCCCGAGACCCTGATCGCCAAGAACTTCGACGGCCCCGTGATGTATGCCGCCGCCGCTGAGGGCGATGGCGACCTGATCAACGGCCGTGGCGATGCCTACTGCGGCATGCTAAACTGCAGCTACAACCTGGGCATGCGCCACCTGAAGGGCTATATCCCCGAGTACCCCGTGGGCACCGCAGAGGACGTGGCCGAGATGATCGTGGGCTTTGTGCCCATCGCCCGGGCCCTCATCGGCGTGTCCAATCTGAAGATCATCACCTTCGGTCCCCGTCCCCAGGACTTCTTCGCCTGCAACGCCCCCATCAAGGGCCTCTATGAGATCGGCGTGGAGATCGAGGAGAACTCCGAGCTGGATCTGCTGGTGAGCTACAAGGCCCACGCCGATGATCCCCGCATCCCCGGCGTCTGCGCCGAGATGGCCGCCGAGATGGGCGAGGGCAAGTACTATCCCGAGCTCAGCGCCCGCATGGCACAGTTCGAGCTCACCCTTCTGGACTGGGCCGAGGCACACAAGGGCGCCCGCAAGTATGTGGCCTTTGCAGACAAGTGCTGGCCCGCCTTCCCCGAGGCCTTCGGCTTTGAGCCCTGCTACGTGAACTCCCGCCTGGCCTCCCGGGGCATCCCCGTGGCCTGCGAGGTGGACATCTACGGCGCCCTCAGCGAGTACATCGGCATGTGCGTGTCCAACGACACCGTGACCCTCCTGGACATCAACAACTCCGTGCCCAAGTCCATCTATGACAGCGACATCGCCGGCAAGTACAACTATGTCCTCACGGACACCTTCATGGGCTTCCACTGCGGCAACACCCCCGCATGCAAGCTCTGCGCCGATCGCGCCGTGAAGTATCAGCTCATCCAGCACCGCCTGCTTGAGCCGAAAGACAGCGAGCCGGACTTCACCCGCGGCACCCTGGAGGGCGACATCGCCCCCAGCGACATCACCTTCTATCGCCTCCAGTGCGACAGCGAGGGCACCCTCCGCAGCTACATCGCCCAGGGCGAGGTGCTGCCTGTGGCCACCCGCTCCTTCGGCGGCATCGGCGTGTTCGCCATCCCCGAGATGGGCCGCTTCTATCGCCATGTGCTCATCCAGAAGCGCTATCCGCACCACGGCGCCGTGGCGTTCGGCCACTACGGCAAGGCCCTCTTTGAGGTCTTCAAGTTCCTGGGCGTGCAGGACATCGCATACAACCAGCCCAAGTCTCTGCCCTATCCCACGGAAAATCCCTTCTGCTGAGAAGCACTATGGGCCAGGGATGTAATCCGTTTCTCCCCAGTTGGGAGTATATCCCGGACGGTGAGCCCCATCTCTTCGGAGACCGCGTCTACCTGTATGGCTCTCACGACCGCTTCAATGCGCCGATGTTCTGCCAGAACGACTATGTCTGCTGGTCTGCTCCCGCAGATGACCTGACAGACTGGCACATGGAGGGTGTGATCTACCGCAAGAACCAGGACCCGAAGAACCGCCTGGGTGTGCGGCTGCTCTTTGCCCCGGATGTGACCCAGGGGCCGGACGGTCGGTTTTACCTCTACTACGCTTTCGACCTCATGGGGATCATGGGAGTGGCAGTCTCTGAAGCTCCCGCGGGCCCATATACGTTCCTGGACCACGTACACTACCCGGACGGCACCCTCTGGGGCCGCCGTCCGGGGGACCATTTCCCCTTTGACCCCGCAGTGCTCACCGATGAGGACCAGCGGGTCTGGCTCTACTCCGGATATGTGGGGGATGTGCCCTCGATCTCCACCGGGGGCAAGAAGCTGAAGACAGAGGGCGGCGTGGTGCTGGAACTGGAGAAGGACATGGTGACCATCAGACAGGAGCCCAAACTCCTCTTCCCGAAAGAGGGCGATGGGGCCTTTGAAAACCACGCCTTCTTCGAGGCCAGCTCGATCCGCCGGGACGGGGACCGCTACATCTTCGTGTACTCCTCCCAGCACAACCACGAGCTCTGCTATGCCGTCTCAGACAGACCGGACGGCGGCTTCACCTTCGGCGGTACTTTGGTGGACCAGGGAGACCTGTTCCTGGACGGCAACCAGGACATCGATGAGTCCAAGGGCCTGAACTACCTGGGCAACAACCACGGCGGCCTGCTCCACCTGGGCGAGGACTGGTACATCTTCTACCACCGCCAGACCAACCGCCACTCGTACTCCCGGCAGGCCTGCGCCGAGAAGCTCACCCTGAACCCGGATGGCTCCTTCCAACAGGCCGAAGTGACCTCCTGCGGCCTGAACGGCGGACCGCTGCCCGGCAAGGGTAAGTACGGCACCTATATCGCCTGCAACCTCTGGTCCAAGGACGGGGTGGAACGGGTGGACGGCCCCAACGTGAAAAAGCGGCTGGAGGCACACCCCTATTTCACCCAGACCGGCAGGGACCGTGAGGAGGACGGAGACCAGTATATTGCCAATATGCGGGACGGGGCCACCGCCGGCTTCAAGTACTTCCAGATCACCGGGGCACCCCGGGTGAAGCTGGAACTGGGCGGCTTCGGCAGCGGCACCATGCAGATCTCGGACACCCCCGCCTTCGACCACCCCTCTGTGATCCACTGCAACCTGGACGGAAAGCGGACGGTGTGCAAGGGGGTACTGCCGGTGAGCAACGGCGTGAAGGCGCTGTACTTCCGGTATCGGGGCAACGGCGCCATCGATTTCCACAGCTTTGAGCTGTATTGAGCACCAATATCGCGCATAACAATTCTCCGGCGGCGGGCGTGGCCCGCCGCCGGATTTTAGTTTGGTGAGGCAGAGATCGGGGGATTTCGTCAGGAACTGCCTCTTTTGGCTTGTATCTGCGGGCCGTATGGAGTATGATGGGGGACAAGAAGATAAGAGCGAGAGATGGATCTTAGAGATGTATGGGATCCATTGGAAAGGAGCGTGCCGTCTATGGCTGAGGACTGGCGGAAAGTATTGGAGAGCCTTCCCGCGGAGCACCTGCGGGCGTTTGCCTGCATTGCCCTGGAGAGACATTCTGATCTGGTGTGGAACCTGGAGCGCATCACTGAGAAGGTACAGCAGGAGAGACAGGCGGAACAAGAGCAGCTGGTGCTGGAAGAGAAGAATTGGGAGTCTCAGTGGAACGCCATGGTTCAGAAGGCGAATCCGCAGACAGAACAGGAACTTGGAAAACTCTTCGATGCCTTAGACGACTGGGCCGATGAGCAAAATGAGAAACTGGCTGACCAAAGGCTCTGGAGGCAAGCCTGCCACTTCAGCAGGTGGTTTACAGAGCGGGCCGTGCGGCTAGACGAGAATCCAAGGGACTTTCACCTCGATTTCGATGCGGATATCTGGGATGATTGGGATGAGAAGGGCATTGATTCGTTTGCTCCGGGGAGTCTGGCATATACCGGGACGGACAACTGGCTTAAGGATATCCATCTGTCCCTGGAGACGGTTGGACTGGAGATTTTCCGAGACTTTCTCTATGAGAGTGACGTAGAGGAGCCCTTCTGCAGGAAAGTAGAGCTTTCTGTGGTGGATGAGAAATGGGCGATGACTCTTATCCACAGTGAAGAGCAGCGGATCCTGCAGGAGGAGCCGGATACCGAGCGTGGTAAGAGGGCATTGGCCTACATCCAGGAAGTCTATGAGATGGCAAGGTATGCAACCGATGAAGACAAGGATGACCGGGACTCCGAGGACGAGGAAGATGAGGAAGACTGGGGCGATGAGGACTGGGATTCGGAGGACGATGACGAGGAAGACGATGATGAGGATTGGGATGACTGGGATGACGGGGGTGAGGACGAATCTGAGGACGAGGAAGATGACAACGAGGACTGGGACGATTGGGATGAGGAGAACGATGAGCAGTCCCAGGAGAGTGTCGCTTCCCAAGTTGGCCCTGCAGCTGCAGTAGAGGCGGAGCCCCCATCAGCGCCGAAGTCTGCTGCTCCGGAGGAGAAGACAGAGTCAGTCCCTGCCGCCGAGGTTGATGATGCACCAAACCTGGAGGGCTTGCCCGATATTCCGGAGCTCTCTCTGGACGAGAATGAGGAGGCCTGGTGGGAGATGTTCCGCGAGGCCACAGAGGACCGGGATCTGGAGGAGCCCCAGGAGATCGAGCGGTACTGCAGGTGGCTCATGCAGCTGGGAAACAGCCGGGTACATGGCTTTCTCAAGGCAGAGCTGCGGCTGAAGGCCCACTGGTTCACGGTGATCCTGTACGAAGAGGCGGAGAAGCTGCAGAACATTGTGGAAGAGCTGGACCTGGACGATGATGAGCTGGAAGAGGTGTTGCCGGCGGGGCCGGAAGACGTGATGAAGGCCTGCGCCGACTGGTGGAGACAGATCCTCGCCGAGACGGATGACGAGGTGAAGCCTGAGATGTTCGAGGACATCCTGGACATCTGCCGGGGAGAGTGGGGCAGCTATGCCGAGGAGATATTGCTGCAGACCCAGTGGGGCCAGGAAGAGCGGGTAGAGCTGCTGGACTATCTGGGCAACGCCATCGAGGACGCAGACTACGAGGAACGGCGGCAACGGCTGCTGCAAAAGCTCACAGACGCAGAGAAGACCATATCCCAGTACACCGGACCAATACCCGCCGGAAACGCCTCGGGAGAGCTCATCCAGAACTGGAGAAGAAAGCTGGCCAGCCTCTTGGAAGAGGCCGACCTGGACGACTACGATGGCCTGGGCGATCTCGCCAGTGATTTGGAGGATCTGCTGGAGGAAAAGGTCCGAGAGCTGGTCCGGAGGGAGGATTACCTGGGCGCCTATCAGCATGTGATGGAGCTCTACCTCTTCGAACAGCGCCTGGAGGAGCGGCTGGATACCCACGAGATCCAAACCTATTACGACCCGGAGGGCGAGGACTCCTACTTCCTGGACACCTGGGAGGAGTGCGGTGAGATGATCGGCGCCATCGCCTGCCTGGCCTCCGGCGAGATCCGCCGCGGCATCTTCAAGGATCTCTTCACCATGGCCAAGCAGTTCTCGGGTGACCTGTTGGTTCCCCTGACCCAGGGGCCCTGGAATCAGGAGGAACTGCACGAGGTGCTGGAGTACCTGGAGCGCCGGCGGTCCTATGAGCCCTCGGATGAACTGGAGGAGGCCATTGAGGACCTTCAGGACAACATCAGGGATCCGGAGGGGTTCAAAGAGGCCTGGGACGTTGAGGGGATCCTCGGCATGGACCTGGACGATGATGACGAGGACGAAGACGATGACGACTGGGACGATGAGAGAGATGAGGTGGAGGGCGAGGACGATGCCTGGGAGGAAGAGCGCAGAGGCGATGCTGGCGCTGTAGGGGAGAGCGATTCGTCCGGAGCAGGCAGCGAAGGGCAGAACTCCTCTGACGCCAAGTCCTACGACTACCTCTTCTGGGATGCCCACTTCGAAGACCTGTGGATGAGGCGGATCCAGACGGAAGTGGAGTACGCCGATTTCGATGACCCGGATGGCTTGGCGGACTTCTGCACAGACGCCGTCAGCCTGTTGGACAGGCAGGTGTCCGAACTGCAGCGGAAGGAGTGCTGGCGGGGCGCTTTCTGCTCTTGCGTGGTGCTGTATCGCGAGGCAAACGTCCTTCAGGGTGACCTGGAGAGCGGGGCTCTCAGCCCATTCTCCCAGGAGTATCGGGCAGAGATCTCGCTGGACACGGAGCCCTCCAGCGTAGCGGAGGTATGTGTTCAGAGAGGGGAGAGCATCCTGGAGGAGGCGCCCAAAGACTCCTTGGCCAGAATCTTGGGAGAGATCCCGGCAATGGCCAAGGATCTGAAGGAGGATTTCTGCAAGATTCTGCGGGAGGCTCCCTGGACGGCAGAGCAAAAGTCTAAACTGCTGGAAGCCCTGGGGGAGAAGCCCGAGCAAGAGGGCACACCGGAAGCACTGCCTGTGCCGAAGGTAGAGATGGCACCGAAGATGGAAGTCGCGGTACAGGTGGAGGTCCCGGCCAAGACAGCCGTTCAGCCGGTGTCCCAGAAGGGGAAGAAGAAAGCAGTCCCCAAGCAGTCTCCCCAGGAGGTGGCGGCTCGGAAACGTCTGGCAGACTACCGGCGGTCCGGCCTCACCCAGCAGTACTGGGAAGAGCTCCGAAAGCTGGTGCTGGAGTCTGCCTGGGCCACCGTGGAAGACGTCCGCATGCTGAAGAGCATGTCCCCGGTGCGCAAGTGGCAGGGGGTGCTGGAGGAGCTGAGATCCTCCCCGGCGTGGAAGAATCGCCAGGGAGAACTGCAGGAGTTCCTGGGAAAGTAGGGCGACACACTTCAGGGCGGAATCGAAGCAATAGACCGACAATGAGAAAGCCAGGTTGGCACGCGGGTGCCAGCCTGGCTTTTGACGTTGTGCGGAGTGACGGTCCTGGAATTCTGGAAGGAAAATGATGGATTCTGGGTGCCTCCAGATGGCAAAGGCGGGGGAATTTGCTCACTTTCTGAAAATCAGCAAGTGACAAAATAAAGTTTCAAAGTGCCGTCCAAACCTCTTGATTACCAACACGTTTTGCTGTACAATGGCCCAAACAGTGGACTTGCAATATAATATAAGTGCGATTTACTGCGGATAGAAGACTCGCTGAAGAGCGCTTGAGTTTCAAAGACTTCCTAAAACTCTTCTAAATTACTTGTTTAGAAAGAGCGGGGAGGGAATGGCAGAAAGTATAAAACACTCTGCATTCGTGCTAGGCTAAACTAGAATTCCAGATGATAGATGGGAAAAGAAATTCAGAATCACAACAACTAGAGTTGGAAAATGCTGTTGGGTGTGTTTTCTTGCCCATGAAGCTGGGGTATTGTTGGCGGCGGAGGAGAACAGGGGAATGGAACACCGCGATAGACGATCTGAAATCCTCAATGTCTTCTTCGATGATGTCACGGTACAAGAGGCGGTGTGCCGATCTCTTGCCATGCTGGAGACGGATGGATACCACTACTGTGTTGGGACAAACGCAAATCTCCTTTGCATTGCCCATGACAATGCCGGCTATCGGGATGCCATCAACCAGGCGGATCTCTCCCTGGCGGATGGATGCGGTGTGCTTGCTGCAGCTCATATCCTGGGAAGGGCTCTGTGCGAGCGGGTTGCCTGTATCGACTTTCTGAATGCCCTATTTCCGGTGATCCGCTTTTCCAGGGTGTATATCCTGGGAGGAAAGCCAGGGGTTGCCGCGTGCGCTGGGAAGAAGCTGGAGAAGCAGTACCCGAATCTCATGGTCTGCGGTACCCACCACGGCTTCTTTCCGGATGACGAGACCATGGCCATGGAGATTGCGAAGAAACAGCCGGATCTGCTTCTGGTCTGCCTCGGATCTCCCAAACAGGAGCTGTGGATGGCTCGATATGGGCCTCTTACCGGGGCAAAGCTCGCGATTGGGTGCGGCGGGTGGATCGATATCGCGGCAGGTGATCTGGAGCGGGCGCCCCTGTGGTGGAGAGAGCACAACCTCGAGTGGGCCTGGAGACTGATACACGAGCCCTGGCGCATTGGGAGAGTTTGCCGCTCCCTCACGGTACCGATGGTTGCAATCGGGGAGCTGGTGAGAAGTGCGGTCCATGGCAGGAGGAGTAACGCAGAATGCCTAGGCGAAAAGGTAAGCGCGAAAAAGCAGGTGTAGCATCGGAGGCCAAGAAGAAGCAGCAGTCTGCAACGCCGGTTGAGCTCTGCCAGGCGGGAACAGACTTGTATGTGATGCTTGCCCTGGGCTTTTTCCCGCTGGTCCTCGGCTTGGGAGAATACGGCTATGAGAACCTCATGCCAACAAAAGCCTTGATCTGGCTGCTTCTCACTGCTGTTTGGACGGTCTATCTCGGATCTGTGTTCCTCTGGAGCAAAGGGAAGGGCCTTCCTTTCCCGGTTCGATTTCACTGGGTCCAATGGGTGGCGGTTGCTTTCCTAGCGGTGAACGTTATATCAGCGCTGCTTTCCGGCCATGTGAAAGACAGTTTCTTTCGGATCAGCTCCTCCAACACCAACAGTGTGATCGTAATGGCGTCCTATGTGGCGGCGTTTCTCGGTGTCTCGCTGTTTGGGATCATGCGGCGGAAGTATATCTTGGCGCTGGCAATCTCAACGAGCATCTCGGGTATCATCTCGGTCTTGCAGATCGCTGGCCTGAATCCATTGTTCCTGTTCCCATCTGGGCTGAACTATTACGACAGGGGCACGGTCTATGCCGGTGCTTTCATGGGGACCATGGGGAACATCGATCACCTCAGTGCGTTCCTGTGTCTCGCGATTCCAACGTTAGCGGTCTATGCCATTCGATCCAAGGTCGCATGGGACAGACTGCTGCTGATTCCAGCGGCAGTATCCCTGTGTGTGCTGCTTTTCACGGATGTGGATGCCGGAAAAGTGGGCCTGATGGGCTGCATAGTAGTGGCCCTGCCGGTGGTTTTCCGTGGGCAAAAGGCGGCGAAGATTGCAGGGGCCTGCTGCTTTGCTGCAATTGTCTTTGGGCTTGGTGTTCTATACTTCTGGCCTGGCAAAGGCGGTTTTCTATGGCAGGCATCTCAAGTCCTCCATGGGAATGTGAAGCCATCCTTTGGCCACGACCGGGTGGAGATATGGATCGAGGCATGGAAGCACATCCCGGAGCATCTGCTGATCGGGAACGGTCCGGCCTCTGGATCCTGGCTGCTCACGACCATCCAGAAGGTGAACGAGGCATATGACCGTGTCGCCTCTGTGACCAACACCCACAACGTCTACCTCGGGTATCTGCTGGAGACAGGTGTATTTGGGTTAGGCTGCTACCTGGTAGTGCTGGGAAGGACATACGTTGGCTGGATTCAGAAGCGGTGGAACGATGAGGTAGTTGCGCTGGGAGCCGGGATTGTTTGCTACTTGATCCAGGACTTCTTCTGTCTTGGAATGGTTGCTGTAGCGCCATTGCTGTGGGTTGGAGTCGGAATACTGGTACAGCAAAATGACGGAAATTCAGCTGATGATAAGACCGAAGTATTGAACCAGCTGTAGTTAAAAACCGCTTGAACTTCGTGCAGGTTCAAACGGTTTTTGCATGTTTGTATATTATATTAAGGCTTAACATGAGATGACGAATTAAATACAACAACAATCGCCTTCGTGCCTACATCGAATACTAGGACGAAACGTTATGAAGAAACCGGGAAGGTGACATCATGCCATCCGAGCCTGCTTTGAAGGAACTGCATGAAGAGATGCTTATTCTCTTGAAATGGTTTCATAAGTTTTGTATGGCGCATGATATCAAGTACTCTCTCCACGGAGGAACTCTGCTTGGCGCAGTACGCGAGCAAGGCTTCATACCCTGGGATGATGATGTAGATGTGAGCCTAATGAGAGAAGAGTATGAACGACTAATGTTGTTTTTTAACCGATGCTTGCCAATGGACACAATATCTATGCAATATTATGATAGAACGCCTAGGCTGGTTATGAAGCGCACAGACAGGCCGCTTGTCTGGATGGACGTGTTTATCTATGACTATATATCAGAAAAAAGAGCACTTCAAATAGTTAAAATATTCGGCGAACTGCTTTTGGCTGCTTCACTAAAAAGCAAAGAAGTGATGACGGCAACAAAACAAAATAGGAAGTATAGCAAAATAGTAATTGCTGCACTTTATGCAGCCTATCTTTTTGGCAGACATTTTTCCTATAAGGATCGATACAGACTATTTGATACTTTTTGTACGAAATCCTTTTGCGGCAAGAAAGGGTTTGTCCATTTATCCAATGATCAGTATAGCGGCTTAGTTCGTGTGGTTCCGCAAAAAATATTTCATAACTATGTCATAACAAAGTTCGAAGATACAGAATTAATGATCATGCGCGATTACAAGATACTTTTGCCTTTGATGTATGGAAGTGATTATATGGTTCCCAGAAAGTTTGTAGAAAGTAATTTGGAGATACATCAGATCATATCTAAGGACTTAAAAAATCAGTTAAGAGGAAAGAACGTTAACGGCTAACGCCATTGTCTGGTTGTATGCATGCAAGGGAGTGCAGAAGAAAACTGGTAATGGCTAAACCACAAAGAGGAAAATAGAGATATGCCTAAAAGCTTTTTTAACCTGATTCTCAAAAAACGATTGGCAAAATTGTGTACTCTCATTGCTGCTATGTTTGTAGGGGCTTTACTAGAGATGCTAAGCATCTCCCTTGTGGCCACAGTGTGTTCTTTGGCATTGAATCAAAAACAAACGGCGCGGGGTGAAGTTATTCAGTTGATCAAAGAATTGGTGGGAATCCAATCGGATGAAACTCTTCTGATAGCGATGCTGGTTGCTCTGATAGCCCTGTACGTTTTTAAAATGATATATCTTTTGCTTGAGAACTGGGCTCTCGCACGTTTTGTTCGTAGTGTTCAACACGAGATCTCTGCAGAACTGTATGCTGAAATGATGCGTGCGCCTTACGCATGGTTTCTAAAGACAAGTGCAGCTGATGTTGTAAATCTTCTAAATACAGACACAGGCAGGACTGGTGGATTTTTAAACTCATTCTTGCAGGCTACATCTGAAGGATTAGTATTACTCGCGATTGGCTCTCTTTTGATATATATAAACCGAGTCATGACAATGTTTGTCCTTGTAGGCGTTGGACTATCGTTCTTACTGGCAAAGTTTATAATTAAACCTCGCGCTTACAGGATAGGGCAAACCAGACGAAAAGCCAATACCCAACGGATGAAGTGGTTGAACCAAGGAGTTCATGGAATCAAGGATGTTAAAACATCCCAGTCAGAGGAATATTTCAGTGTCCACTTTGCTACGGAAGATAAATCATTAGCTGAGACTGATGCCAAATACAGGATGCTTACAAAAGCCCCTAGACTGTGCATTGAGACTATTTTGGTTGTCTGTGTCCTGTTGTACATTTTGTTCCTTGTTTTTTCTGGGCGAGATGTAGTGGTATTCCTGCCCAGTCTTTCGGCGATTGTAGTGGCTACTTTGCGGTTGCTACCCACAGCAAGCCGTATAAACTCAAATCTGACAAGTATGAACAATATGAAGCCTTCTGTTGAAGCCATTACTGCTGCGATGGAGCAGATAAGAAAGCAAAGAGAAATAGCTAGGCCTGCGAAACTACAGGATGAAACAGATTTTATAGCGGGTGTGACAGTTAGTGGTGTAAAGTTCGCCTATGAAGGTCGGCCGGAGGTAGTGCTGGACGGTATTGACATCGAAATTCCTGTTGGTGCTGCTGTGGGAATCATTGGTCCTTCAGGAGCAGGCAAGACTACATTGATAGATATCCTGTTGGGTCTTTTAGATCCCAGAGAAGGTAAGGTCACTGTAGATGGGAATGACCTCCGTGATTGCCGTGAGAATTATCTGAGACAAATCTCATATATCCCTCAGAACGTTTTCTTACTGGATGATACGGTCAGGAATAACGTAGCATTTGGTGTACCGCATGATCAGATTAGTGACGAGCAGGTGTGGGCCGCGTTAAGACAGGCTGAATTAGCTAACTTGATCAGTACACTTCCGGAAGGTTTGGATGCACTGGTAGGAGAAAATGGGATAAGATTGTCTGGCGGGGAGCGACAGCGTCTGAGTATTGCTCGAGCACTATATAGACAACGCAAGATACTGGTTTTTGATGAGGCGACCTCTGCGCTTGACCCAGGAACAGAAAATGCGATCCTGAGTTCTATTCAGAGAATGAGAGGAAAATATACAATTGTTATTATCTCCCATCGTCTATCAGCAGTGCAGTTTTGTGATAGAATCTACCGAATTGAAGATGGAAAATCACATGAAATACAAATATAATCTTACTGAAGAAAACACATATAAAGATTGGAAGACTGTAAGGAACATTTGCGATAAAGAAAGCTTACAGAAATATCAATCTAATAGGAATAAGGGTGTGCACGAGACTAAAGATCATAATGCTCGCGTGATGAGGTGATGAAATGGCTGAGAAAAATGTAGCTGTCATCTTTGCTGCAGGTTCGGGCGAGCGAATGGATCATACGGCAAGGCCCAAACAGTTCTTAGAACTTAGGGGCAAACCTGTGCTAGCATATGCCATAGAGCATTTCCAAAGACATCGGGAGATTGATGGAATTATTTTGGTGACCTTAAAAGGATGGATAGACTACTGTACACAGATGGCTAAAGTCTGGCATTTTGACAAGTTAGCCGCAGTGGAGCTGGGAGGACGTACCAGCCAGGAATCCATCCACATTGGGCTAGAGACAGCGCATAGAATTTATGGTAATGATGTAGTAGTACTCATATATGACGGTGTAAGGCCTCTGATGGATGAAGAGACAATCAGCAAATGCATACATTGTGCGCGGGAGTATGGTTCAGCCATAACGGTGGCCCCACAGGTAGAGACAATCATGATCAGCAAGGATGCAAACAGTCCATATCATATTGTAGATCGTGACAGGTGCCGCGTAGCAAGAGCGCCTCAATGCTTTTATCTTCAGGATATTCTGAAGGCGCATGAGAAAGCCATGGTCGATCGAGAAGAGTCATTTGTCGACTCTGCCAGCCTGATGGAGCACTATGGATACACGCTTCACACTGTCGATGGGCCTTTGGAGAATATCAAGATTACCACCTCTCTTGATTTCCAGGTGTTCCAGGCCATTATGGAGTGCAGAGAACAAGGAGAACTCATTGGCTTGTAGGAGGGAGCGGCAGTATGAACCATGAGGGACTGATACCGTTGGAGGATCTTGAATATATTTGCGGGGTCGGCTTTGTGCCATGGGAGAAGCTACGAGGCAAAACGATTCTGATTACTGGAGCAACAGGTCTAATTGGATTTACTGTGACTGAAGCTCTGCTGTATGCAAATGAGAAGTGGAATCTTGGATTGTCGGTTTTAGCTTTGGTAAGAAATGAAGAAGAGGCCAACCAACGTTTTGCCTGCTATAAAAGATCTGGCTTACCGTTGCATCTTTTGATTGGTACTGTTGAGGAGGCGCCTGATCCAGAAGGACCAGTTGATTATATCATTCATGGTGCATCGCTGACTTCCAGTATGGCATTTGTTCGCCAGCCTGTTGAAACGATCAGCACTGCAGTACTGGGCACATTGCGAATGTTAGATTTGGCGAGACGAAAGAATACATCTGGATTTGTCTATCTGTCTAGCATGGAGGTGTACGGTCATCCACCTCGAGGACACAAGGTAGTGGAGGCGGATGCATGCTCTCTCCAGCCGGAAGTCGTGCGTGACAGCTATCCCATCAGCAAGCTACAGTGTGAGAGCTTGTGCCGTGCGTATGCAGAAGAATATGGCGTCCCAGCAGTTGTTGCTCGCCTGACCCAGACGTTAGGTCCTGGCTTTCACCCGGAGGATAACCGTATATTTGCAGAACTTGGACGTTGCATCCGGGATAAGCGCTATTTCATGTTGCGAACCATAGGAGAGACGGAGCGAAGCTATCTGTACACTGCCGATGCAGCTACTGCATTACTGACCCTTTTACTCAATGGGGAGCCTAGCCAGACTTACAACGTGGCGGATGAGGACACATACTGCTCTATTGCGGAGATGGTCCAGCGGCTAGCGGCAGCTAATGGGATCCGCGTCCAATTTGATCTGGGAGAGAAATGTGTGTGTGGCTACCCTGAACCTTTCTATATGGATTTGGATACCTCCCGTTTGCGTGCGTTGGGGTGGTCAGCTAGGGGCATAAAGTAGAGAACAGCTACATGTCATAGAACATTGTAGCTTCTCCCTGTTTGGAGTCATCTGCTCTGATAAAGTCAAGCGAAAGGAGGGAAAATGACAATGTTTGATTTGCCAGCATTTGTTGCATATTGTGCGTGCTGGTTCAAATGGATCGTTGCTTGGTGCATCAGGCACGTTCTGGAAATGCTCTTTTTCCTCCCTGTTCAGAAAAACCGGATCCTTTTCAGTGCGTATCACGGATTAGAATACTGCTGCAATCCAAGGTATATCAGTGAGTACTTGGTTGGACATTGGGGAAGCAATCTGGATATCATATGGGGCTTTGTTCATCCGGAAAACTACAAGGAGATTCCCGGGATCAAAGCGATCAAAATCAATTCTCCTGTTTGGTTATATTATGCAGCTACTTCTTCAGTTATTATTACCAATTTTAGCTGGTCGCTGATACAACCTAAAAGAAAAGGGCAGCTACTAATAAACACATGGCATGGCGGTGGTGCCTATAAGAGGGTAGGTGGAGGTGCGCTATATAGCCAAAGTAAGTTGGAATACCGAGAAAGACGCGACAACATACGAAAGACAGACTTGTTTCTTTCCAGTTCCCGGGCTTTTACGGAATTTGCTATCCGACAGGACTATTGCTATAGTGGGGAAGTGCTGCCCTGTGGGATGCCACGCAACGACTTGCTTTTTGATTGGAAAAAACGAGAATTGATTGCGAAGCGGGTCAAAGCTTCGTTGGGAATAACAGGCCATATCACAATTTATGCTCCTACATTCCGAGGTAAAGAATGGAAAGGATATCGTGTAGCCCCTACGTTTCCATATCAGGTGGTGCTGCATGCGCTTCAAACAAGATTTGGAAGGACAGCTGTTATTTTGACAAGAGCTCATCCGGGCGGAGAAATGACCATCAGTGCTGTAAAAGATGTTAAAGATGTAACGGCATATCCTGACATGCAGGAGTTACTGTGTGTGGCGGATATGCTGATTACGGATTACTCCTCTTGCATGTGGGACTTTGCACTACTGGGCCGTCCGTGCCTACTTTATGTACCTGATCTAGAAGAATATTCTTTGACGCGGGGCGTTTGTACGGCCCCGGAAGAATGGCCAGGTATTATCTGCAGGAACGTTGGAGAAATGTTGTCCGCGATTTCTACACTTGACGAGGAAGCATGCGCAGAGAAAGCTGCACAACATCTTCGCATGCTGGGTTCCTATGAAACTGGGAATGCCACTGAGCAAGTCTGTGCGCGAATTATGAAATTTGTGGTCTGAGGGGTGGTTACAGATGAAATTGATCGCAAGATTCAAGCAGACTAGATTTGCTACGTTACTCAAGAAGACGTTCTTCTATGAGCTTTACAAAAAGGACCAGTATAGACGCAAAAGACTTTATAGAGCTATACGCCTGTCAGGCAAAAAGTCTCTGGCAGAAGGTATTATAATAGATAAAGTTGATGTAGTAATTACTACAAAATGCAACCTGTTATGCGATGGATGCAGTCACCTTATGCCATATTATATAAAGCCAAACCATCTGGATAAAGATCGAGTGATTGCTTCTATGCGGAAACTGGCTGAGGCGGCCGATTGGTTCGATCACTTCAACATATTGGGTGGTGAACCCTTCCTCAACCCAGATTTGAAGAATATCATGGAAGCAATACCTGACAAGAAGAGCAGATTGGTTCAGGTTCTGACTAATGCCACGATCATCCCGAAAGACCCAGAGTTGTTTGATGTGATGCGGCGCAAAGGGGTGCACGTGGTTATTACACCCTATCCAAGCAATGAAAAGACACGGGAGCCGCTTATTGCTGTGCTCGAAAGAGAACATGTGGCATGGAACTATTATGAACGTCAATGGACAGACTATGGAGAACCGCGAGACTATCGGAAAAGCCCTAGTGAGTTGAGACATCAGTTTGCCCACTGTAATGAAATCTGCAGGAATTTACTTGACGGTAAATTATATTACTGTTTTCGTTGTGCACACATTTCCGATTTGGGATATTGCCAGCATCGGAAAGGCGAGGCAGTCGACCTATTAAATAACACTACCGCTCAGAATCGGAAGCAGCTTCACCGTCTGATGTGGCGGCATAAGCCACTTGCGGCTTGCCAGTACTGTTTGATGGGCACAGATCAAAATGTATGTATCCAGCGTGGAAAATGACTTCTTGGAGCGGAATATGTGAGGTTGCCACGATGATAAAAAGATGGAGAGATTATTTGCCGCCTCTGCTTCATGATGCTCTATATCAGGTTAAGGCATTCTTTTGCAGAGCTCTTTTTCCAATACCATGTGCTATTTTTGCACATTTTCCGATCCAGAGAGGCAAGATCATATTTGAAAACTACAAGGGGAATGGTTATGGTTGTAACCCGAAGTATGTAGCACAGAAGCTGATCGAACGGGGAACTGCGGACCAATACGATTTAGTATGGCTTGTTTCCCGGAAGAACTTAAACTACTGTGATCTCCCACCACAGATCAGGGTAGTTCTATACGGTTCTCTCAAATCGCTTTATGAATATGCTACGGCACAAGTTTGGGTCAGTAATTATCACAAGGTCTTCTTTGTGAGACGCGGTCTGCGCAAACATAAGAATCAGTATTTTATCCAGATGTGGCATGGCTCTTTAGGTATTAAAAAGATAGATATTGATGTTCCCATTCTCAAGCAGGACAAAAAGTGGCTTCGGGCTGCAGTAATCAGCTCCGAAATGACCGATTTTTGGATTTCTAATAGTAGCTTTGAGACAAATGTATATAAGTCTGCCTTTTGGAATGTTAAGGATGCATCTGTGAGGCTTTATGGACATCCTCGTAACGATATATTCTTTAACGTAGAGGAGATGCATAGAGCACGTCAAAAGGTGGCTGCCGCCTATGGTGTGGAAGGTAAAAAGCTCCTACTCTACGCACCTACATTCCGTGAAGATTATAGGATCGACTGCTATGAAATTGACTTTTTTGAGCTCAATGAGCATTTGAAACGCCGTTTTGGAGGTGAGTGGGTGCTCCTTGTGCGCCTACATCCCAGAATTCATGATAAAGCGAATGAAACTATACTGCCTGGCACAGGCATTATTGATGCCTCCCGATACCCAGATATACAGGAATTGCTTGCTGCAGCAGACTGCCTCATTACCGATTATTCCAGTTGTGCTTTTGACTTTATGCTAATTAAAAGGCCAGTTTTCCTGTTTGCAACTGACATACAGCAATATGAATTTGAGAGGGGTTTTTACTACCCCCTAGAGTCCACGCCGTTTCCACTGGCGCATGACAATGCTGAGTTGATGAAAAACATTGACGACTTTCAAGAGGATGCCTATTCGACAGGAATTGAAGTATTTTTGAGAGAAAAGGGGTGCATCGAAGACGGTCATGCCAGCGAGCGTGTGGCGAATCTGATCATGTCCTTGGTGCAGGCTGGTACCGTGTAGATGCGATTTGACACTGATCTGTGAAATAGCTGCCTTATCTATTATATAACTGGGTCTCGGATGCAACAAAATGATTAGTGGTGTTGTAAAGTGCAGGCAGGACAAAATATACTTCAGAGGATGATAGATAACTTGATTGCGAAATGCATAAAACGAGCACGAAATATTAATATACTTCATAATTAAACTCGAACAGTTCTGGGATTTGATATAATGGAGTGAAGAATGTGAGAATAGGACTCATTTCATATAGTACTCATTCAGTTGATTTAAATTTTGCGAGCCCATTACATCTTTATGCATTCCAAGAGTATCTGCGATCACAAGGAATTGAATCCACTGTAATTGACTATATTCCTCTGGAATGCAAACCGCATGACATATACCATCCCTTATTCGAATATACATTGAACCCAAAAAAGAAGAATAGGGAAGATGGTTTGCAGAGGTGGACAAAGCTGTTTTATGAAAGGGAAAAACGGTTTCAGCGTATTCAAGAGTTTGCTGCCCGGTATTATAATAAAACGACGGACAGCTATACTCTAGAAACACTTCCTGAAATTGCGCAAGACTTCGACTGTTTAATTTGTGTATCAGATGTCATTTGGAAGTATTATCCTAACCTTGGATTCGACAAAGGTTTTTTACTCGCGATCGATGCCTTCATAGGGAAAAAGAAAATATCCTATGCTGCTGGACGTGGTGGATCAAAATACACATTACAACAGGAAAAAGAATTTTATAGATATATTAGCGATTTTGATGTAATCTCAATACGCGAAAATAGCTTTAGGGTTGCGATTGAAAAAAGAACAAAGTTGAATGTTCCACGGGTATTGGATCCCGTTTTCTTGCATTCAAAAGAGTTCTATGAAAACATTGCAATTTTTCCACAACAAGAGGGCTATTTACTTTTGTATATTGTTTTTGATAAATCTATAGACTTAGAAAAGAAGGCCATTCAATTTGCTATTAGTCACAATCTAAAAATTATCGACCTGAGCGAATTCGCCGAGACAGAAGAATTGTTTAAAAATGTGGAATATGAGCGCATATATGATATAGGAGTAGAAGATTGGCTTGGGTATTTGCTCAATGCAAACTGCGTTTTTACAAATTCTTTCCATGGTTGCTGCTTCTCTATTATATTTCATAAACAATTCTTTGTAGGAGAGCGTCCCAGCGACAAGGTAGACCAGGTATTAGACATGTTTGATCTATCAAGCAGGAATATCAAAAATATGACGGATAGCGAAATTGCACAGATGCCAACAGTTTCTTTTTCCGGTTCTGATGCTCTCCTGGACAAGTTCAAAACAGAATCGACATGTTATATCCTAAATGCAATTCGCAATCTAGAACAGAGACCTCATCAGCCGATACTACCTCAAATTGATAACATTCTTTGTGACATTGATGTAGAATTAGCAGAAATTGAAAAGAAAAAACGAAAAGCAACATTGACACAAAGAATAAGAATATATGTAAAAAGAAGAGCGAGGCATTTACTGCGAAGGATTGATACTTTTTTGCAATGATATATCTCTTTAACAAAGCTGTAAAGTAAGAAGACTAGAGCAGCATGTCATTAAAGGGTGAAAAAATATAATATTATATAATCTAGTGTTGTGGCATCCATTAGCTTGAATGGTGCAGTCGGTAGGGAAGAGAACAAAACTTGCTGGATGCAGTGAGAGATAGCAAGACAGCCGGTGCACAACGCAATGTCCTGCACCCACTGGGGTTAAGACTTCTATCACATCAGCCTCCGCTTCAGCACTCGGTGTTCACAGCGTAGCGGACGGCGGTCTGCTTGTCGATGGGCTTCTTTTCATACAGGTTCAGGATGGACTGATCCATTGAGATCATGCCCTCGGCGCTGCTGGCGTTGATGGCGTTATGGATCTGCTGACTCTTGCGGATACAAATAAAACTCTTGATGGTAGAGCGCATATGTATGGTCACATGGTTGGGCACTATGTTGCCGTGTATCCCTGGGAAGAGTTTCTGGGAGATCATGGTATGGAGCACAGAGCTCAGCTGGATCCAGAACTGGTCCTGCTTGCCCGATGGGAAGGAGGCTAAAATACGGTCTATGGTATTAACGGCGCCGTTGATGTGTAGGGGGGCCAGGATCAGGCGGCCAGACTCTGCGGCTATCATGGCGGTGCTGCTGGTCTCGGCATCGCGTATCTCGCCCAGCAGGATCATATCCGGCGCATAATGTAGGCAGGCCCTCGGTGCAGTGAGGTAGTTGCCGGTGTCGATAGCGATTTCTCGCGGGCTGGTGATGCATTTGATGTCCCGGCGGAGATACACGACGGGGTCCACCAAGGTGATGATGTGGCAGCTTCTGGTGTGGTTGCTCTCGTTTATCCGCCATACAACGGCAGAGATCCAGAATATGCTAGGGCAGACATGTTTCAACTGCCGTCCGGACTGAATGCCTGTATGCAGAAGATCATGGAAATCTTTGCTGTGTTGGGAATGGGGATTTGCCTACTGCTGCTCAACCGGTTCATGACGATGTTCGCGCTGGTGAGCATTGTGATTCTGCTGATTATAACCCGTGTGATGTTGAGCCGTCCGATCCGCAGCGCTTAAGAACGCCAGCGTAACGCCAGCAGAAACCTATGGAAATGGCAGCATTACACGGCAGAGGGGATCAATGGCATCAAGACAAACCGGCAAGAAGCTTTTTGAGCTTGCCTCCGCTGATGTTGCGTTTGCACGCTCAGACTATCTGAAGTAGTTCTGGACCAAGCTCCCATCATTGTGCATTGAGCCCGTCATGGTGCTCTCAGTGCTACTGTATCTTCTTTTTCTCATTGGGAAGGAGAGCAGCTGACGGATTGATTGCCTGGGCTTACTGCCTTAGCATGGACCGCGATACTCCTCTTTCCGGCATGCAGTCGGATTAATGCCAGCCTAACTCAGATTGGATATGCGAAGCCTTCAGTGGGGCAATTTGACTTGCCATGGAAGAAACGACAGACCAGCCCGCAGAGAAATCCGACAAACAGATTGAGGTTTCCATCAGTAAAGACATCGTACTTCGAAATGTTTCCTACGCCTATGAAGGCAGGACAGATCCGGTACTGAAAGACGTGAATATGGAGATACCAGCGGGTACATCAGTCGGGATCATGGGGGCTTCTGGTGAAGGGAAGACAACTCTTTTGGACATCTTGCTTGGTCTGCTTACCCCAGATGCAGGATGCGTGGAAGTCGATGGAGTCCCAGTGAGGCAGTGCAGTGAGAGCTTTCTGAATAGGACGGCATATGTACCACAAACCATTTTCTTGCTGGATGATACGATCCGCAACAATGTTGCTATGGGTCATTCGGCTGAACAAGTCCACGATGCTGATGTGTGGAACGCATTGGAGAAAGCTGCTCTTTCCAATAAAGTTCGGTCGCTTCCTGAGGGTTTAGATACACAGATAGGGGAACGGGGAATACGCTTATCTGGTGGGGAAAGGTAGAGACTGGGTTTGGCCTGTGCCATGTACCGAAATCCGTTGCTAATCGTCTTTGACGAGGCGACATCGGCGCTGGATTTGAAAACCGAGGCTGCTCTGTTTAAAAGGACAGAAGACGCTCGTTATTGTCTCTCATAGAATGTCTGCTGTTCACGGCTGTGACAGGATTTATCGTGTGGAGAACGGAAGCATCGTTCGCGAGAGATGAGGTCAGCGAACGTGCAGCGATAATGCATTACATACTAACCCTGAATCACTTGTACAACAACAAGAATAATTGAACAGATGATAAAACGCCCTGATGCATATGCATCAGGGCGTTTGTGTCGCTAAAAACTACTGTAGAAATGATATTACAATTCACTTGTAAATGCTGACAAGTGAGTGACAATGAAAATTCTGGTATATGTTTAAAACCTATATCAAAAGCAAAGCAGGTGAATACAGGAAGCAAAGGCAAATAATGGCAGGCTGTCATAGAGTATAAAACTCTCTGACGGACAAAATCCCCCCAAATCGATTTAGATTCTAGCACCTCTCCTGCTCAAAATCAATAGGGTAGATCTGAAATTTAGGAACTTTTTTTGAGCATTTCCGAGGAACTCTGACGAATCGATAACGTAATCCGTTCGTTGAATTTGGATCCGCCGTCAAATACGCCGTCAGGCAAGGTTGTAAACCAACATCATTTTGTCCCCGATTCAGAGACACTGAAGGGACAAAAAATGCACTTTGTCCGTGTCTGTAGGACAAAACACTGCTATAGGGCATTCTTACCAGGAAAAAGCTCTCGAGATTCAATTGTTATGCGCCGTCAAATGCGCCGTCAGGATTTGAAAACTGTGGGAAATCTGAACAATATCAAGCGAAAAGGATGAGAATATCGTGTTAATCCCGGTTTCTCAGAACTTTGTCATAGAGTTTTATACTCCACGACAAATTATGGGGGAGTGGCCAGGGCTTTACTCACGAAATTTAGGATGAGTATTAAGAATGAGAGGAAGGAGGGAATGTATGTCAAAACATGTCCAGAATCGGCCTCAAGTGTATTTAAAGGAATTCATTAGACATTTTGCACGGAAGGCGAGTATAACTGAAAATGAGGCTGAAGAGTTAACTGAGAAGTTTTTATCAACTCTCACTGAATCATTGCTAACGAAGAAATCTGTTTGCTTCCCGGAATTTGGTATTTTTGAATTGCATACTACAACAGAGCGTGTTGGTCGAAACCCAAAGACAATGGAAGAACATGTCATCCCCGCAGGAATAAAACCGATATTCCGACCATCGAAGGCATTGCGGGAAACGGTAAATCAGGTTTCGAAGGAAAGGAGCGTAGATAAGACAACAAAAAGGTAAAAACCAATTTTGGGTAATAAGTATGAAGGAGGTTTTTGTATGGAATTCAAGTTTCAATGGCATCGCATCTGTGCTTTGTTGTTGGTAACCATTTTGGTGTTTAATGTTCTTGGTGTCCCATCTGCAGTTTTTTCTGCAAGCACTCCGGGCAATAATCCTCCAAATGTAGATACGCCGGGAAGCCTGACTGTTACTAAGACGGTTACTGGTTTACTAACAACAAAGAAATGGCACTTCAAAGTGACGCTGAGCGGTTCTGCTGACTACGCAAAGAATACATCAGTAAGCTGGGACAAAGTTCAGGGTCAGTTTGGAGAAATGCACTTTAATAGTGGTGTAGCCGAATTTGATTTGGGCAATGGTGATTCTATCACAGCATCAGAACTTCCTGCTGGGCTCGGTTATAAAGTTGAAGAAACTGCAGATACCAATTTTACATCATCGTTCGCAGGCTCGACTGACCTCAGTGAAGGAACGATTCCAGCAAACGGAAATGCCGCAGTGACCTGTACTAATACATTTACTGGGAATAAAGGCGATTTGTCAGTCCAAAAAATAGTAGAAGGAGAAACTAGCGGAAAAGCTACCTATTTTGAATTTACTGTGACATTAGGTGACACTACCATTCAAGGCATATATGGCGATATGACATTTGCTGCAGGTGTAGCTACGTTCAGGCTAGAAGGCGGACGTAAAGTGACGGCTACAGGCTTACCTGTAGGAGTCAGCTACAACGTTACTGAGACAGATGCAGACAAAAACGGTTATAAAACAACCTGGAGCAATCAATCGGGAGAGATAGGAAGCAGTACCACCGAAGTTGTGTGTACCAATACATATGAAGCTTCGGGCGTCCTCGTTGTCAGTAAGACAGTGGCTGGCGAGGGAGCAGATGAGACAAAGACCTGGCACTTCCGCGTTGAACTCAGCGATAAGAGTGTCACTGGCGAGCATGGAGACATGACTTTTAACAACGGAGTAGCTGAATTCACGTTAAAACATGGTGGATCAGCAAAAGCTACTGAACTGCCGGCTGACGTTACTTACACGGTCACCGAGACAGAAGCGGATCAGGACGATTATACAACCAGTTCATCGGGAGCAAGCGGTACGATAACGGATGGTGGCACAGCAGAGGCTAAGTTTACTAACACAAAGAACAAGGTGACACCGAAAACAGGAAGCCTCACTGTCAGCAAAACGGTTGTCGGCGAGGGAGCAGATGAGACAAAGGTCTGGCACTTCCGCGTTGAACTCAGTGATAAGAGTGTCACTGGCGAGTATGGTGATATGACTTTCACCGATGGAGTAGCGGAACCAGCCTTAAAGCATGGTGAGTCTGCCACAGCAGCAGGCCTGCCGGCTGGCGTTACTTACACGGTAACCGAGACAGAAGCGGATCAGGACGATTATGCAACCAGTTCAACAGGAGCAAGCGGTACGATAACGGATGGCGGCACAGCAGAGGCTAAATTCACCAACACAAAGAACAAGGTGATACCGAAAACAGGAAGCCTCACTGTCAGCAAAACGGTTGCCGGCGAGGGAGCAGATGAGACAAAGGTCTGGCACTTCCGCGTTGAACTCAGCGATAAGAGTGTCACTGGCGAGTATGGTGATATGACTTTCGCTGATGGAGTAGCTGAACTCGAGCTAAAACATGGTGAGTTATCAAAAGCTACTGAACTGCCGGCTGGTGTTACCTATACGGTCACCGAGACAGAAGCGAACCAGGACGATTATACGACCAGCTCAACGGGAGAAAGTGGTACGATACCGGAAGGTGATACAGCAAAGGCTGAGTTCACCAACACAAAGAAAGACGAGGCACCGAAAACAGGAAGCCTATCAGTGACCAAGACAGTAACAGGATCTGCAGGAGATACCAACAAGGCTTGGACCTTTACAGTTACGCTGAGTGACACGACTATCAACGACACATATGGTGATATGACATTTGCAGACGGTATTGCTACTTTCACGCTGAAGCACGGTGAAACTGCTACAGCGAGTGGCTTGCCTGCAGGAATCACCTATACTGTCGCGGAAACAGAAGCAAATGCGGATGGATACAAGACAACCGCAACCGGTGCAACGGGTGCAATACCTGAGAATGACACAGCTACAGCAGCTTTCACGAATGATTTGCCTACGCCGTCAGAGCCCAAAACTGGTTCCCTCACCGTCACAAAGACTGTCACAGGCAATGGAGACACAACCAAGGCATGGCACTTCACCGTTACATTGAGCGATACAACCCTCAATGGAACCTACGGCGACATGACCTTCACCGATGGTGTTGCAACATTTGCCCTGAAGCACGGAGAGAGCAAGACAGCTGAGGGTTTGCCTACAGGTATCACGTATACTGTCACAGAAACCGAAGCCAATGAAGATGGTTATACTACAACCTCTGAAGGAACAACGGGAGAAATTACTGATGGTGTAACAGCTAAAGCCAGCTTTACCAACACCAAGCCTGAACCGGAAGTCGGTTCGCTTACTGTCTCTAAGACTGTCGCCGGCACTGAAGGTGATACAAACAAGGATTGGAACTTCACCGTTACTTTGAGCGACACGACCATCAATGGTACGTATGGCGGCATGACCTTCGCCGATGGTGTTGCAACATTTACCTTGAAGCACGGAGAGAGCAAAACAGCTACAGGTTTGCCTGCAGGTATTACCTATACTGTTATAGAGGCAGAAGCCGATCAGGATGGCTATGGCAGCAGCGCAGTTAGTGCTTCCGGATTCATTCCTAAAGACAGTGTTGCGGAAGCGAAATTTACCAATACCAAACCTGAGCCCGAGGAAGAGAAAGGAAACCTTACTGTCACAAAGACTGTCTCTGGTACCGAAGGAGATACGGCTAAGGACTGGAACTTCACAGTTACCTTGGATGACACGACCATCAATGGCTCCTACGGTGATATGACCTTCACAAATGGTGTTGCAACATTCACCCTGAAGCACGGGGAGAGCAAAACTGCCACTGGTTTGCCTGCTGGCATCACGTATACTGTCACGGAAACAGAGGCAAATGCGGATGGATACACGACAACTGCAACCGGTGACACGGGTACAATACCTGAGAATGACACAGCTAAAGCAGCTTTCACAAATGATTTGCCTACACCACCGGAAGAACCAAACACTGGTTCTCTCATAGTCACCAAGACCGTCACCGGCGATGGAGACACAACCAAGGAATGGCACTTCACCGTTACCTTGAGTGACACAACCATCAATGGAGCTTACGGCGACATGACTTTCACAAACGGTGTAGCAGAGTTCACATTGCGTCATGGTGATAGACTTTCTGCAACAGATCTGCCAAAAGACATCACTTACACCGTAAGAGAGACTGAAGCAGATCAAAACGGGTATGAGACAACGGCAAGCGGAGCCACCGGAACCATTCCAGCAGGCAACACGGCTATGGCTGAGTTTGTAAACGACATACCTGAGCCCGAGAGAGGTGGACTCACGGTAACCAAGGTCGTTACAGGCGAAGGAAGTACCAGCAAGGACTGGAATTTCACCGTTACATTGAGTGACACAACGATCAATGGCACATACGGTGGTATGACCTTCACGAACGGTATTGCAACATTCACACTGAAACATGGTGAGAGCCGTACAGCAACCGGTCTGCCGGCTGGAGTCACATATAGCGTAACCGAAGCCGAGGCCAACCTGGGCGGCTACAGCACAAGTGCGGATGGTGCATCTGGTAATATTCCAGAGGGTGGTACAGCAGTAGCCAGATTTACCAACGACAAGCCTCGTACACGGCCTCACAAGATCGAAAACTCCCCAGGAGAGGGCCAGCCTGTCCAGGTCGGCCAAGAGATTTCCTACACAATCAGCTGGGAAAACTACAAAGATGAGAGTGCAACAGTGATCGTTCGAGACCATCTGGATTCTGGTGTAGATTTCGTCTCTGCGCCAGGCGGTTCCTATGATGCGGCAATGCATACTGTCACATGGAACTTGGGAACACAGCCCGCAGGAGCGCAAGGTGCAGTTACCCTCACGGTAAAAGTGAATGCATCTGCTATGAGTAAGCCCAATGTGTCCAATGCAGCTGAGGTTACAGTAGATAATGTGACCGAATCCACGGTTGAGACACCTACGAACCCGACTGAACCAGGTGGCGATCCCCACAAGGAAGAGATCAGACCGGGCACAGGTGAGACCGTCAAGGTAGGCGATGAGATCACCTACGTCATCGACTGGACCAACTGGACAGCTGATACCGCGGCTGTCACCATCACGGACCCGCTGAATCCTGGCGTGGACTTCGTGTCTGCCTCGAATGGCGGTTCCTATGACGCTGGTTCTCATACTGTTACATGGCATCTGGGAGACCAGGCTGTTGGAGCCATCGGATCGGTCACCCTCACTGTGAAAGTGAACGACAGAGCAGCTGAGAGCACAGACAAGACAATATACAACATGGCCACCGTTACAGTTGGCACTGAGTCCAAGGATACAGAGATTCCCGAGAACCCGGTAGAGCCGGAAGAGCCCGGTGGCGAGCCACACAAGACAGAGGTTACCCCTGGCGATGGTGAGACTGTTAAGGTCGGCGATGAGATTACCTACGTCATCGACTGGATCAACTGGACCGCTGAAACCAACGAAGTTACCATCACAGACCCGCTGGATGATGGCGTGGACTTTGTCTCTGCCTCTGATGGTGGCACCTATGACTCTGCTATCCACACCGTGACATGGAAGCTCGGAGAGAAGGCCAGTGAGGAGACCGGTTACGTCACTCTGGTTGTAAAGGTGAACGCCACTGCCCTTACCCACGAAGACCTCACCGTATACAATCGAGGCGCCACCGTCACAGTGGGCAATGAGACCAAGCCTCTGGAGGTTCCCGAGAACCCGGTAGAGCCGGAAGAGCCCGGTGGCGAGCCGCACAAGACTGAGACCACACCCGGTGATGGTGAGACTGTTCAGGTAGGCGATGAGATCACCTACGTCATTGACTGGGTCAACTGGACAGCTGATACTGCAGCAGTTACCATCACAGACCCGTTGGACGTTGGCGTGGACTTTGTCTCCGCCACAGATGGCGGTACCTATGACATGAACACCCGTACGGTTACCTGGAGTCTGGGTGAGAAGGCCTCTGGGGCCAGCGGCTCTGTCACACTGGTTGTGAAGGTCAATGCCAATGCTCCGGCAAAGGAAGACAAGACCGTATACAACCAGGCTACAGTCACCATCGGCGATGAGTCCAAGCAGACCGAGATCCCCAAGAACCCGCTTGAAGAAGCTGGCAACCTCACTGTTACCAAGATCCTTGAGGGCAAGAACGCTGATTCCAACAAGAACTGGACCTTCACCGTCACCCTCAGTGACACTACAATAAAACTTCGTTAATCTCCCGTTCTATAGAAAATGGCAGTAAACATCGTGTAAACTCCTGGGGAGGTAGACCATAC
>CANRFN010000044.1 GCA_947629915.1 uncultured Oscillospiraceae bacterium
TCACCTCGGCCCTATTATACACCCCCCAGGGTGCTCTAGTCAAGCATCCAATCAACATTTTTGCTGAATATCACCTTACAGTTTAGCACGGGTGACGCGGGGATGCAATGGCTGCTGAAGAGAGACTTGGTATACCGGCGCGGTTCCACAACATGTTGGTGGTCTGGAAAGAGGAATCCCAATGCCTGGAAAGAAAGGATGCCGCAGGTATAGATTAGACGTGCTTTTTCAAAGGACTCCAAAAGCATCGCAAAACATCAGACTAAAGATTGGAAGATGCACCAAAAAGAATTGATTGACAGCACCGCACTGCTGCGCTAAAATCTCCGCATGAAGGCAAGGGAGCTTTTCCCTTGTCTTTTTCTATTCCTGGCTCGTCTGCATAGAGGATATGATTTTTCGAAAAAAGTTCCCAAATTTGACCCCAGGTATTGCAGCCTACCCCGCGGTGGTGTATAATCCCTAGTGTACGCGGGAGGTGGACACTATGCCATATGAGAGTAGCAAGCACTCACGGCGAAAGACGCCCTGGGATGGCATCAAAGTGGGGGAGCGCACCCCATTGCAGGCGTTCCTATACCAGAACTACCTGGACCGGTATGAGGCTAGGCACCCGGCGCTGGCGGAGACAAACGAGGCTGCCCTGGTAAATGGGTACGAGCCACAGGAGTGCCCGTACTGTGGGTCAGGGCGCTTCGTACGGGCAGGGCTGGACAAGAATGGGCTGCAGCGGTACAAGTGCGCCGAGGCGGGGTGCGAGCGCAGATTCACCCTCTTAACCGGGACCATCTTCGATGCACATCGGATACCCATTACCGAGTGGATTGAGTTTACCCTAAATGTCTTGCGTTACTTGAGTATCAATGCAGATAGCTGGAACAACCGGAACGCCTTCAATACCTCAAGGTACTGGATAAACAAGCTATTCTTTGTAGCGGCCGCTATTAGAGAAGAAAAAGTTCTTTCAGGAGAAATCCAGTTTGATGAAACTTATATTGCGGTTGCCCCAGAGGATCTCGAACGCAACGAGGATGGATCACGGCTCAGAGGCATATCGAGCAATCAGATGTGTATTGGCGTTGCGTATGACGGCAGCAACGCCTACTGCATCTATGAGGGATTAGGCCCTCCTACAAGCGAGCGAACACTCGAAGCGTTCCGGGGCCACATCGAGCCAGGGTCTACTCTGATCCACGATATGGACCCCGCACACAACCTGCTTGTCAGAGAGCTCGGCCTTGAGAGCCGTGCCTTCAACTCGAAGGAAATCAAGAAGCTCCCGGATGACCAAAACCCCTTGAATGAGGTGAACACACTCCATTCTAGACTACAGTCCTTCCTGGGCGCACACCCTGGCTTTAAGCGCGACACCCTCCAAGGATATTTGGACCTGTTTTCTTTGGCCTTCAGCAGTCCGGAAGATCCGCTGCTCAAACTCGAGATCGTGCTGGACGTGGCGCTAAACCTCAAAAAAGTTCTAAGATATCGCGATTTCTATGGTTCCAAAGAACTTATTACTTAATGCCATATCCTCTATGCAGACGAGCCAGGTTTTCTATTTGTGGTGGTGATCATATGCATGATATTTGTAAGGAGGCCGATGCCATCAACGAACAGCTGGCGAGATACGGCGTCAAGTTCGGCATCTATAAAAACGGCGAGTTCCGGGAGCAGCTGTTCCCGTTTGACGCGATCCCCCGCATCATCAACGCAGAGGAGTTCGCGTACCTGGAGAAGGGCCTCAAGCAGAGAGTGACGGCGCTGAACTGCTTCCTCCAGGACATCTATACAGACAAGAAGATCGTGAAGGACGGGGTCATCCCGCCGGAGTTTGCCTACGCCTCCTCCGGATATCTGCCCCAGTGCGAGGGCGTGCGTGCCCCCAAGGGCGTGGCCAGCCACATCTCCGGCATCGATCTGGTGCAGGCAAAGGACGGCACCTGGTACATCCTGGAGGACAACCTGCGGGTGCCTTCCGGGGCATCGTATCCGCTGATCGCCCGGGGCCTGTGCCGGAGAGCCTCTCCGGAGACCTTCCGGGAGCGGAAGATCGTGGACAACCGGGACTATGCCCAGCTGCTCCGGCGCACCATGGATCACGTCAATGCCGGCGGGGACAATGTGATCCTCACCCCGGGGCGTTATAACGCGGCATTCTTTGAGCACTCCTATTTGGCAGAACTCACGGGCTCTGTGCTGGTAACCGGCAGCGACCTCTTTGTGGAGGACGATTTCCTCTACTACAACGGTATGGGCGGCGAGAAGCGCCGCGTGGGTGCGGTGTATCGCCGGATCTCCGATGAGTACCTGGACCCCATGAACTTCCTGCCGGAGTCCGTGATCGGGGTACCCCACATCTTCGATGTGTACAAGAAGGGGAACGTGGCCATCCTCAACGCCCCTGGCAACGGCGTGGCTGACGACAAGGGCATCTACTACTTCGTCCCCAAGATGGTGCAGTACTACCTGGGCGAGGAGTGCATTACCAACAACGCCCCAACCTATCTCCCGTTCTACCCGGAGGACATGAAGTATGTCCTGGACAAGTTCGATGAGATCGTCATCAAGGACGTGGCAGAGGCCGGCGGCTACGGCGTGGTCTTCGGGAACAAGCTTTCCAAGGCGGAGAAAGAGGACCTCATCAACCTCATCAAGGCTGAGCCCCGGCGGTTCATCGCCCAGGACGTCATCGACTTCATCGACATCGACATCATGGAAAACGGAGAGCGGGTGCCCCGGAAGGCAGATCTCCGGGCCTTCGTGCTCACCGGGGAGGACGTCACCGTGTGGAAGAGCGGCCTGACCCGGTTCTCCCGCAACCCCGATTCCTTCATCGTCAACTCATCTCAGGGAGGAGGCTTCAAAGACACATGGGTGTTATCACGGTAGATAAGGCGGACCACCTCTATTGGCTGGGCCGGTATTCCGAGCGGGTGTACACCACCCTGAAGCTCTATTGTGACGGCTACGACAGCATGCTGGACGCGGACGAGGACTTCTACAAGAAGCTCTGCGTGATGCTGGACATCCCCAACATCTACACGTCCCGGGACGACTTCCTCCAGCGCTACGGCTACGACCGCACAGACTGCAACTCCATCATCTCCAACCTCACCCGCGCCTACGACAACGCCATCGTCATGCGGGATGAGATCGGCACGGAGACCCTGGGCTACATCCAGATGGCGGTGTACAGCATGGACGCCGCCGCCGTGTCCTCTGCCCCCATGATCCTGCTCCAGAAGGTGGTGGACCACCTTCTGGCCTTCTGGGGCTGCGTGGACGACCAGATCGATGGCTACTGCATCCGTGGCATCATGAAGTTCGGCAAACGGGTGGAGCGGCTGGACCTGTACCTCCGCTTCCACATGGACCCCAAAGAGGTGCGCCGGACCTATCGGCGGATGCTGCCCCGGGCCAAGGAGAGCCAGCTGCCCATCAACCAGGCGGCCATGGAGGCCCTGAAGCGGTACATGGAGGCTCCGGAGATGGACTACGAGGGCGCCCTGAACGCCCTTCTGGGGATTCTGAATGTCTGAGCTCGCCTTCGAGTATCGGATGCACTCCGACTTTCACCGCCCCATCTTCAACCACGCCTTCCGGCTCATGCTTCTGCCGCCGGACACCGGCAGGCAGAAGGTCCTGCACCTGGAGGCGGAGATCGCACCGAAAAGCTGGATCTCCCAGGGCCAGGACGGCTTTGGGAACCGCTATTTCTACGGCACAGCGGTGGAGGGCCACAGCACCTTCACCGCCTGTGTCCGCGGAACCGTCCAGACCGGTCTGGAGGGGCCGGAGGACGATGCGGATCCAATCCTTTATACCATACCCACCCCGACAACGGCGCCGGGGCCTTCTGCTATCTCGCTGTATCAGAGCGTGAACGCCCCAGACGGGGCAGACGCTATGGCGCGGGCGGAGTGCCTGATGGCTGCCCTGCGCCGGAATCTGCAGTATGTGCCCGGTGTCACGGACACCACAAGCTCCTCGGAGGCCGCCCTGCGCCAGGGGTCCGGGGTGTGCCAGGACTTCACGCAAGTGCTGCTCACCCTGTGCCGGATGGACGGCATCCCCGCCCGCTACGTGGCGGGGATGGTGATCGGAGAGGGAAAGACCCACGCCTGGGCGGAGGTGTGGAGCGATGGCGCCTGGCACGGGCTGGACCCCACCTGGGGAAGGCGTGTGAACGGGGACTATATCGAGCTCTGCCACGGCCGGGATTGCCGGGACTGCCTCTTGAATCGGGGCGTCTATGCGGGCCCTGCCATGGAAAACCAAATGATTACAGTGAGTGTGAAAAACGTATGATCGAGACTGTGACTAAGATCGACCTGCCCGTGGATGAGGCGCTCTCCATTCTGAAGAACCGCATCTCCTCCGGCGAGGGACCCCGGATTTCCGTGGTGACCGGCACCCATGGCGATGAGCTGGAGGGACAGGCGGTGTGCTTTGAGGTGAACCGCCGGATTGCGGAGCACCCGGAGTGTCTCCACGGCACCGTGGACATCTACCCGGCGCTGAACCCCCTGGGCATCGACTCCATCACCCGGGGTATCCCCGGCTTCGACCTGGACATGAACCGCATCTTCCCCGGTGCGGAGGATGGCGTCATGACAGAATACATCGCCGCCAAGATCGTGAACGACATCAAGGGCAGCGATGTCTGCATCGACATCCACGCCAGCAACATCTTCCTCCGGGAGATCCCCCAGATCCGCATCAACACCATCACGGCGGAGACTCTGGTGCCCCTGGCCATGTACATGAACGTGGACTTCCTCTGGGTGCACGGCGCCTCTACGGTGCTGGAGTCCACCCTGGCCTTTGCCCTGAACAGCATTGGCACCCCGTGCCTCGTGGCGGAGATGGGCGTGGGCATGCGCATCACCCCGGAGTACACCCGGCAGCTCACAGATGGCATCTTCAGCCTGATGCATCATCTCGGCGCCTGGTCTGGGCCGGTGACCACGCCGAGAGCCCCCATCGTCTCCACAGACGGCAAGGTGAACTTCCTCAACGCAGGGGCCTCCGGTATCTTCCTGCCCCATGTGGAGCACACCATGCACGTCCAGCCGGGAGACCTGGTGGGGGACATTGTGAATCCCCTCACCGGCGCCATTTCCGAACACGTATACTCCCCCTGTGCGGGCATGGTCTTCACCCTCCGGGAGTACCCGGTGGTGGACGAGGGTTCCCTGATCGCCAGAATCCTGGAGGTGTGAGCAATGGAGACCAAGACGATATTTGAACTGAAATCCCTGTACCGGGATGCCCTCCGGGTGACCGGTTTCACCTTTGGCTCCGGAGAGAAGTCCGCCTGCGTGGTGGGGGCCCTCCGGGGCAATGAGATCCAGCAGCTGTACACCTGCTCGCAGCTGGTGAAGGCCCTGAAGGAGATCGAGGCCGAGGGAAAGATCGTGCAGGGCAAGTCCATCCTGGTGGTGCCCTGCGTGAACTCCTCCTCCATGAACATCCGCAAGCGCTTCTGGCCCACGGACAACACGGACATCAACCGCATGTTCCCCGGCTATAATCTGGGCGAGACCACCCAGCGCATCGCCGCCGGCCTCTTTGAGGAGATCAAGGACTACAAGAACGGCATCCAGTTTGCCAGCTTCTACATCCCCGGCGTGTTTGTGCCCCACGTCCGCATCATGAAGACGGGCTGGGAGAACGCGGAGAAGGCCAAGGAGTTCGGCATGCCCTACATCCTCCTGCGCCAGCCCCGCCCCTACGACACCACCACCCTCAACTACAACTGGCAGGTGTGGGAATCCGATGCCTTCTCCGTGTATGCCGGCACCACCAGCACCATCAACCGGGAAGATGTCACCCTGGCGGTAAACAGCGTGCTGAACTTCCTCCGCAAGGAGAATATCATCACCGGCTCCCGCCACATCCACGAGGGGTATATCTCCGAGCTCATCGACGAGGGAGACCTTCTGAACATCCAGTCCCGCACCTCAGGCATCATCGACGCCTTTGTGGCGCCGGGCACCAATGTGGCCCGGGGACAGGTGCTGGCCCATGTGCTGGACCCCTACGATGGCTCCGTCCGGGAGGAGCTCACCGCCCCCATGGACAGCATCATCTTCTTTGCCCAGGAGGACCCGCTCACCTACGCCGGCTCCTGTGTATACAAGCTGATCCGGTAGCCTTTTATGACAGACGACACGACACCCCTGCCTCCCGGGAGGCAGGGGTGTCACTGTATAGGGGAAATGCAGATGCTCAAGGACGTTGATCCATCAGCGCGATAAACTCGCTCGGGGTAACGATGAATTTCTTCTGAGGAAAGTGCTTGGTGTTGCCTGTGACTAACCGCGCGTTGATGTCTTGGCAGGTCTCAGCTACCTCATAAAACGGTAAATCCTTTAAGTCAGGCAACCGCTCACCGGTCGGTTGGGGCGCAATCCTCACACCATAGGTCCTTACCATATCGATAAGATCGTTAACCATATCGAAGTCAAAATTGAACTTCAAACGGTGCAAAACGTCATCGTACTCTTCGAGTATCTCGTAACTGTACAGAGGAAAAATCTCGCCTGCTATGAGCCTATCGAAAACATGTGCGGTAGCTGTGTCACCGAGGTTCGTAAGCATGCCCGACACCAGTACATTGGTGTCAAGTACAGCGAAATAACTCATCTCTAGCCTCCTTCGCCATAGCGGGCCTTCCGGATCTCCTCGTTGATCTCGTCCAGTGACATGCCCTGCGGGAAGTCCTTTTTAGCCTGGGCCCTCAAAGCCGCGAGTGATGCCTTTGCCCGCATTCTGATATCATCGTTTTGTGGTGATGCGATTTCGAACGGGATCTTACGCTCTCGCACCACCGCACGAGCAAAGACGTTGATAGCAGTGGACGTAGTCATCCCGAAGTCCGCGCAAAGGCTGTCAAATTGCTCCTTCAAGCCTTCATCCATACGGACGCTGAATGTTGCCTGTGCCATATCGATCCCTCCTTTCTCTCACAGTGTAACTGATGAGGTGCGGATTGTCAATAGAAAAAAACACAAATGGTTCGAATTTTTCTTGTAAGTGAACCGAACCTGCAGATGTTCGCCGTGACATCGCCATGATGTCCCAGAGCGGCTTTGCTGATGTTTGAACCGTTGTGGTGCACCACGTACTGCAGGCAGTCCCTGAAGCGGAAACATGCCAGATATTCGATATCACAAGGAGAAATGCAACACGACACCCCTGCCTCACGGGAGGCAGGGGTGCCATTGTACAGGGTAGGTGCTGTTTTTGATGTCTTAAGCCTTTGCCGGTCTCTTTCGGATGAGCCAGTTCTCCACGAAGCTGCTGCCCTTTCGCGAGGTGTAAAAGTAGCCGAAGATGGAGAACACCGCGGCGCCGATGAAGTTTACCAGGAGATCGTGCATGGTGTCTATGAGGCCAATGTCCAGATAACCTGGCACGCCTAGGGACTCTCCGTTCACCAGGGTGTCTTCAATCCCCCGGATCACCACAATCCCGCCGTCCTGCTCCGGCCGGAGAAAGGAGGAGGCGATGGTCCCGATCACCGTGTCCTTCTGCATGTCCAGCAGGAAAACCTGGTCCATGCCGAACTCAAAGAACTCCCATAGCACGCCGATGGTCATGGAAAAGCAGAAGGCCACGAGGGACATGAACACGGGAGACAGCTCGAACTTCAGGCTGGGCTTGTTGTTCAAAATCTCCACAAGAGAGAAACCGCACACGGCGCAGAGAAAGCCGTTCACCGTGTGCAGGATGGAGTCCCAGAAGGGGATGTGCAGGTAGAAGTGCTGCACCTCGCCCATGATCTCGGCTGCAAAGGCAAAGCAGAACAGGATGATCTCCAGCCGGGAGGGCAGGTCGATGCGAAAGGCGGTCTGCACAATCTGGGGCAGGATCAGCAGAAACAGAGTGAGCAGACAGAGCAGTACGTCCTCATACTGATGGTACAGCAGCCGGCGGATCAGAATCACGATCACAAAGGCGCGGAGCACGAGATAGACCGTGAAGGTGCCCTTCTTAGCCATGATCTCCTCCTGGACCGTACGCAGAAAGGTGCGGCGCTGTTTCCGCTTTTTCATGAGAATCTCCCTCCCGTTTCAAAAGCCCAAGGGGCCGGCGCAGTGCGCCGGCCCTTGTCCGTCTGTTTGCTAGCGGTTGTCTCCCCAGTAGATCAGGGCCAGCATGCCCGGCCCGGTGTGGGCCCCGATGATGGGACCAATGGGGGCGATGATGACCTCGGCGTCCGGGTGGGCGGCCAGCACCGCCTCCTGCAATGCGGCTGCGGCCTCCGGGTCATCGCCGTGGCCGATGGCCACCAGTTTGCCCAGATCCGGCCGCCACCCGGCGTCCATCTTGGCCAACTGTGCGGCGATGGCCCGCTTTCGGCCCCGGGGCTTCCCCGCCACCTCCAGCCGCCCGGCCTCATTCACATGGAGCATGGGCTTGATCTGCAGGGCGGTGCCCAGTGCCGCGATGGCGCCTGAGACCCGGCCGCCGTGCCTCAGGTGATCGAAGACGTCCACGGTGAACCAGTGGCAGACCTTCAGACTGTTCTCCTGCACCCAGACGGCCAGTTCTTGAATCGAATACCCCTCCGCCTTTTTGCGGGCGGCCTCCCGGAGGAGAAATCCCTGCCCCACCGAGGCGCAGTATGTGTCCACGCAGAGAATCGTCCGCTCCGGATACTGCTCCCGCAGGTCCTCGATGCACATCTGAGCGGATTGAAACGTGCCGGAGAGACCTGTGGTGAGGGGAAAATAGATCAGATCCTGTCCGGCCTGCAGCACCGGTTCAAACCAGGGAAAGAACGCGCCCGGCGGGATCTGAGAGGTGTTGGCGAAGTTCCCGGCCCGCTGGAGGCCGTAGAAGGTGCGGATGTTCAGGTTCCCGCCAGGCCCATAGAGATACCACTGTCCGCCGATCTCAATGTCCATGGGGATGACCTGAATCTGCGGCAGCCCCTCCAACAGTGCGGGACAGAGGTCTGCTGTGGCGTCTGCGAAAATCTGATAGTCTGCCATCGATCTGTCCTCTCGTTATCTGGCCTGGGACTGGGCCCACACCTCCTCTGCGGTGGGGGTCCAGTGCTCCGCGTACACCGATGTCTTGGCGCAGAGGTGCTCCGGTGTCTCCGGGCTCTGGTAGTCTGTGTTCACGGCGCCGGTCTCCGCCACCATCTTGGGCAGGATCTCCGGGTTCTCCAGCATGGGGCACGGGCGCAGCATGTTGTCGTTAAAGGGCTGGCCGTTGTGGTATGCCATGAAGATGGGGCTCTTCAGGGCGTCCAGCAGGCTCACGTTGTGGATGTTCACGTTGGAGTAGTGGATGAAGACGCAGGGCTCCACGTCTCCCTTGGCATTGATGTGCAGGTAGCGCCGTCCGCCGGCGATGCAGCCGCCCACGTACTCGGCATCGTTCTGGAAGTCCATGGAGAAGATGGGCTTGCTGCTGCGGAAGGTGCGGATGGCGTTATACATCTTCACCCGCTGTTCAGGGGTGGGCAGCAGCTCGGTGGCGGCATCGTTGCCCACCGGCATGTAGTGGAAGAACCAGACGAAGAGGGCGCCGGCGGCGATGATCTCGTCGAAGAAGGCCTCGCTGCTCACATCGTCCACGTTCTTGCTGGTGTAGCAGGTAGAGATGCCGAAGGGCAGCCCGTGGGCCTTCATCATGGCCATGGCCTCGTGGACCTTTTTGTACACGCCCTGGCCCCGGCGAGAGTCGTTGGCGGCCTCAAAGCCCTCCAGGGAGAAGGCAGGGATGAAGTTGCCCACCCGCAGCATCTCCTGGCAGAAGTCCTCGTCGATGAGGGTGCCGTTGGTGAAGGCCAAGAACTCGCAGTCCGGGTGCATCTCGCAGATCCGGATGAGATCCTTCTTCCGGACCAGCGGCTCCCCGCCGGTGTAGATGTACATGTAGGTGCCCAGCTCCGTGCCCTGGGTGATGATGGAGTCTATGTCCTCCAGGGTGAGGTTGAGCTGGTGGCCGTATTCCGCCGCCCAGCAGCCGGTGCAGTGCATGTTGCAGGCGGAGGTGGGGTCCAGCAGCACCGCCCAGGGGATGTTGCAGCCCTCCCGTTCGCTGGTCTCGTTCTGGATGGCGCTGCCCTTCAGACTGGCGTTGAAGAGGAAGTTTTGGAAGAAGGCCCTGCGCACCCGGGGGGCCATCTCATACATCCGGAGGACCAACTGATACCAGTTGTTCTTCTCCTCGATGGCGGTGCGCACGGCGTTTCTCTGGCTGACGTACCAGTCTTTCGGGGTGAACCGGTCTACCAGGGCCATGAGCTTGGGCAGGTTCTCCTCGGGATTCCCCTCCACATAGTTCAGGGCCTGATTCACGGCAAAGTTCTGCATAGCGGTCTTGATGGAATTGCTCATACTGTCTGTCTTTCCTTTCCCTTCTGTTTTGTACTGGAAGCCCATGCGATTTGGCAGGGGCCATATTTCTGATCAATAGAGACCCCACTCCGCCAGTTTTTCAAAGCCGCCCAGGAAACGGATGTACTCCCCGGCCTCCTGGAGAATGGATGCATAAGGGGTGCCGCAGACGGTGCTGTCTCCCGCGGCGCAAATCAGCTGGACGGGACGCCCGGTTTGCTGTGCCAATAAAAAGGCATAGATGCTGAGGGACACATCCGGGTTGGAGAGGTCCCTGCCGTGGAGACCGCCGCTGCCCACAGAGTCTGCCAGATCAGACTGCAGTCTCCGGTTGGTGGCTCCGGCGGCGGAAGATGTGCTGCCGTTCCAGTTCTCCAAAGGCCAGACCTCCGCGTGGGGATACTCCATCCGGAGCGCCTCCAGCTCGCCGCCGTGGCAAATGGTGAGCCGCTCTCCCTGCAGCAGGTATGCGCCGGCGTCCGGGTGGTCTGCATAGAACTTGCGGGCGGTGCGGGAGAGCCGCTTCTGCTCCGCCGTGAGGGGTGCGCTGGTGTAGATGCCGCTGCCCGGGCAGAGAGGAGCTGTCTCAGAGGACGCATCCAGGCTTAGACGGCGATTCCAGCGGGCAAAGTGCACATCCGGCACCACATCCCCGGCGATGCGGCGGATGACAGCGGAGATTTGCGCTGTCTTGAACCGGACGGTGGCGTCTATCATCACACGGCACTGGCCGCGGTCCAGTACCACATCTGCCGTGATCCGGGGGTTGGGAGCATCGCTGTATGCCAGGTCTACGATGGCGCCGGCGATCCGGTCTGCCAGCTTGTCCGGGTGGCTGGGATTCACTTTCTCGATCACGGCGGCGCCTCCTCTCAAGGTTGGGCAGATCATATAAGGAGAGGGGGAGATTGTCACGGGACAGGAATGGGGGATTGTCTGAAAAAGGGACAGACGGGAGAAACTGTCTCATTTTGGGACAGATTGGGGACTCTGTCCCTTGCGGGGGCGGGCCTGCCCGCCTATGATCCCTGTATTAGACTGTATGGTGTGTCCTGTACCAGGGGAGGAGCGAGCGGAATGGAAAAGACGATGTCCGGTATCTTGATCGAGGCCGCGCTGAAGACCACGCTGCACCGGCTGAAGGACGACCCGGAGCGGGGAATCCGCAGCCTGGTGGACATGGGCCTGCGTTTTTCCCGCACCCCGTTCCAGCAGCAGTTTTTCAAGCTCTCCCAGACCGTGCTGGAGGACGAGAAGTGCCCCTACTACGACCTGGTGCAGGACATCTTCTCCTATGCGGACACAGACCGGCTGCAGCGCTTTGGGATGAACCTGGGGTACCACAGCTGCATCTGCGGCTCCAAGCAGATCCGGGACAAGGAACGGCACCTGGGGTGCGGTATCCCCTGGGCGGTGCTGCTTCAGATCGACCCGGAGAAGGGAGAGCAGCTCACCCAACTGGACGATGCGGTGTCTGAAGGGGAGAAGCTTGGCATCTACACCTGGCTGCTGTTCCCCTCCGCAGACCCGGAGAGGGCGCTGGATCTCCTCCGCGCCCATCCGGGGAGCGCATTCTTCCTGTGCTGTGCCCCCGAACAGATTCAGCCCGCCCTGATCGACTCCCTGGCAGACCTGCCCAACGGCATGCCCGCCCTGCGGATTCAGGAGGATCCGGGAGAGACATATGCCAGGCTTCGGGAGGCGGGAATCCCCTATAGTGTCTGGCATGTGTACGGGGAGGAGGACCTGCCTGCCATCCGCAGCGGGGACCTGTTCACCTGCGCGGAACAGGAGAAGCCCGTATTTACCATTCTCATCCCCAGAGCGGACAGCCGGGATGTTACCCGGCTTCAGACCCGACAGACGGTGGACCGGGCCCGGCGGGAGGCGTTGTACCGGACGATCCCGATGGAACTGGAGTGGGACGGCACCAGCATCCAGCAGGTCATCGCAGGGGGCACCTTCCTCACCTGTTTCGACCCCGCAGGCCATCTCCTGGACCGGGACGGCGGCGTCCTCTACCCCGGGGCCTCCCTCTTCACGGTGGGCCTCACCGGGATGCTGCGCCTGGCCAGCTCCGGGAAGGTATCAGAAGAGAGCGCATAACAGTCCAGAGACGAGAAAATGCCCTCCGGCAGCGGTTCCGCTGCCGGAGGGCAAAGTGGTTTATGGGGTTTGTTGGGCTTGCGGGGAGGACTGGGGACTGTCTCGGCTCTCTTTTTCGGACTCCAGGCCTTCGTAGATGATCCTGGCGCCGTTCTCCACCAGCCGCCGTACCCGGGAGACGAAATCCGCCGGCGGCATGCAGTGCTTGTCCATCAGCCAGCGCTTGATGGCGCAGAGAATGGCATCCGCGTAGAAGTCTATGGAGAAGGCATCCGTCTCCTTGTCCCCGAAGACATATGTGAGGCGAGAGCGCAGCGCCATCCCGATGTACTCGGTGAAGTGCTCCGTGAAGGAGTTCTGGCCGGTGATCTGAAAGGCCTTGCGGTAGAAGTCGCGGTTCTCGTAGAAGTAGTTGCAGATCTCCTCCACGAAGTACCAGCGCACCACAGCGGACTCCGAGGACGGCTCCGCCGTGACTAGCGCGATGAACTCGGTGTCGAAGATCCAGTTCACCAGGTCGAACTTGTCCCGAAAATGGTAGTAGAAGCTCTTGCGGTTCATGCCACACCGCTCGCAGATCTGGGCCACATTGATCTTCTCGAAGGGGACCTCCCGCATCAGGTCCTTCAGCGATGCCGCCAGCGCCTGTTTGGTGATGATGCTGTCTGCCATAGACGTCTCCCCTCCGTTCTCGGACAAGATTCTAACAAAGGAAACGACGGTTTTCAATGCCAGAACCTGGAAATCCATTGGACAAAATCGGTCAAGTGTCCGAAATCCCGACAGAATTCTCCCTCTGACTGGACCTCCGAGCAGGACCAGACAGGCACGCAGCAACGTCCTTCCTGATATCCGGCAGCCTGTATTGGTGCCGCACCGGCTTTCCAACTGGGGCTTGCAGTGGCAAAGAAGAATGTGGTATAATGGTGGAGACGTAAAATAAAAATGTTAATTCTGTGAAAGACGGAGGAGAAGATCGAATGGATGCGGAAATCACCATCGTAGACCGGGAGATGCTTGAGTTTGTGATCTTCTGCGTGGAGAGCGTGGCAGAGCGGCTGGGCAAAGAACCGGAGAACGTCTATAGCAGAGCGACATCCTGTCTCACTACATCGTGGCGGAGTACGAGACTCTGCACACTCAGGGCAAGGAATCCATTGTGGAGGATATCCTGGACGTGATGCGGGAGAGAGGCGTACAGGTGTGATCCTCGAAGACGCGGCGCAGGAAAATGAGGGTACCATTGAAGCCCTGTTTCGTGTATGCTGCTCCTGGATGGACGAGCTGCTCTCGGGACGACAACACCGATCTCTTCTACCAGCCCAGGGAGTACCTGGCGGAGTGCTTCCGGCAGGGGATGGTCCTGGACCATTGAGCGGCAGACAGACCCTGTGGGAAAGGGGAAAATGGACATGCGGAGAAGGATCTCGCTGAACCAGGACTGGCAGTTCACCGGACCAGACGGGATCGAGCAGACCGTGAACGTGCCCCACACCTGGAATGCCGTAGACGGCCAGGACGGCGGTGACGACTACTGGCGGGGCGCCTGCCTGTATCGCAAGTCCTTCTCCAGGCCGGATTTAGACCCTGCCACGGAGCAGGTGTACCTGGAGTTCCGGGGTGTGAACGCCTCGGCTGTGGTTGCCCTCAACGGCCATCTCGCCATGACCCATGACGGCGGCTACTCCACCTTCCGGAAGGATATCACGGATCTGTTGGCAGACCAGAACGACCTCTCTGTCTCAGTGGACAATGCCCCCAATGATCGGGTGTACCCCCAGAAGGCGGACTTCACCTTCTACGGCGGCATCTACCGGGATGTGTGGCTCATCATCCTCCACAAAGACCACTTTGACATGGACCACTGTGGCGGGCCCGGCATCCGCGTGACACCTGCTGTGGAGGGCTCAGATGCTGCAGTCCGGGTGGAGACCTTCCACAGGGCCGAGAACGGCAGGGTATTGATCCGGCTGAAGGACGCTGCCGGTGCTGTTGTGGCGGAAGGGGAGGGGACAGATATCTCTCTCCGCATACCTGATGTGCACCTGTGGGACGGGGGGCGGGATCCGTACCTGTACAGCTGTGAGGCGGAGTTGGTTGTAGGCGGGCAGATCACGGATCAGATCTCCACGCCCTTTGGGGTGCGCACCTTCGAAGTAGATCCTGAGAAGGGGTTCCTCTTGAACGGGCGACCCTATTCCCTCCGCGGGGTGTGCCGGCACCAGGACTGGAAGGGCATCGGCAACGCCATCACGCGGGAGCACATGGATCGGGACATGGCGCTGATCCGGGAGATGGGGGCCAACGCTATTCGTCTGGCGCACTATCAGCACGACCAGTACTTCTACTCCCTTTGCGACAGATTTGGCCTGATTGTCTGGGCGGAGATCCCCTATATCTCGGAGCACATGCCAAATGGACGGGGAAACACCTTCTCCCAGATGCGGGAGCTCATCGCCCAGAACTATAACCACCCCAGCATCATCACCTGGTGCCTCTCCAACGAGATCACCATCTCCACCCGGGACAGGAAGGACATGCTGGACAACCATCGAATGCTAAACGATCTGGTCCACAGCATAGATCCCACCCGTCCCACCGCCATGGCCTGCTACGCCATGTGCAGCCCAACAGACCCTGTGGCCCGCATCACAGACCTGGTGGGCTGGAATCTGTATCTGGGTTGGTACGTGCCAGGCCTCTTCCTCAACGATCTCTGGCTGGACACCTTCCACCGCATGTATCCCAAGCGGCCCCTGGGACTCTCAGAGTACGGCTGTGAGGGAATGCCAAACCTCCACTCATCTCATCCGAGAAGGGGAGACCACACGGAGGAGTATCAGTGCCTCTACCACGAGTACCTGCTCCGGTGCATCGAGAAGCGGCCATACCTGTGGGGCACCTTTGTGTGGAACATGTTCGACTTCGCCGCCGATGCCCGGGATCAGGGAGGAGAGCCGGGGATGAACCATAAGGGCCTGGTCTCCTTCGACAGACAAACCTGCAAGGATGCCTTCTACCTCTATAAAGCATGGTGGAGTGAGGAGCCCTTTGTCCACATCTGCTCCCAGCGGTACACGGAGCGGCACGAGAGAAGAACCCAGGTGAAGGTGTACTCAAACCAGAAAGTGGTGAGACTCTACGCCAACAGTGCATTCGTTGGAGAGAGGACCGGAGAGCATGTCTTTACATTCCGGATACCCCTAAGGGGAGAAGTGCACCTGAAGGCCAGATCTGGAGACTGCAGCGATGAGGCAGTGGTCCGCTATGTGTCCAAGCCGAACCCCGCATACCGCCTGCAGAAGGGCGCGGGCAAGGGCGGCAACTGGGTGTAGCGGGCAAAGAGCTGTTTACTTTGTTCACGGAGTGTGGTATAACGATACTGCTGTTTTGAAAGGGGCGTGTGACATGGCGAACTACGTTACGGTTACCAGCGATAAACACAAGGGAACCGCATTTTGGCTGTGCCTGTTTGGCGGAGCCGTTGGCCTGCATATGTTCTACGTAGGCAGAATCGGCATGGGTATCCTATACTTCTGCACTTTGGGGTGCCTTTTTAGATGTTATTGGCATGACCTGGGGCAGATCCTCACTGGGAAGTTCCAAGATAATGTAGGTCAGTATCTGAGGAAGTGAAAGAGCATAGCACGCTATTCTCCACTTTGTGCTAAGCCTCAAAACAACTGAATCAAGCAAGAAGACCCGCCGGTGACCTGCCGGCGGGTCTTCTCATTTGGATAGCCTGAGAGAGGGATGGGAAGAGGATGCAGTGCCTTAGACGGTGATCTTTAGTGTCCCGGTGTCTCCAGCCCGGATGATGGCCAGGGCCCGGCCGTAATAGGTGGTGCAGGTGCCGGTGTGATACTGCTCCTCGGTGCAGGGGTTGGCGGAGCCGAAGGCCAGCAGCTCGCCGCCCTCCACATGGATGGTGACGGACTGGTCTGCATTGGACTCCACCACACCATTGCTGCCCTCTACCGTTACGGGCACATAGACGATGTCCCCGGGCTTCACCTTGTCTGCCTCGGGGCGGGGGACCACTTGGAAGGGCCCCTTGGCGGAGGTGAGCTCGCTGCGGCCGGTCTCCGTGCCGTAGGCATCGTAGGCCACGGCGGTGAGGGTGCCGGGGGCGTATTTCACCTGGAACATGGCCCGGCAGCCGTGGATCTTTTTCTTGCCCAGCTTTATGCCGTTGAGGTAGAGCTCCACACTTGCCTGATCGGAGTACACCTCCACAATGGCTTTATTCCCAGTGCAGTTGTTCCAGCTCCAGCTGAGAATGGCATTGGTGCCCCGCCAGACGGATTTGGAGGGCCGCACGCCGGGGTGGTTCACAGGCCGCACCGCGATTACCGGGTTCTTCTCCAGACCCCAGACGGTGGAGGCGTACTTGCAGGAGCCGTCCGGCACGCCGATGATGTCGATCACACCGGCCCCCGCCAGCACCCAGGGGTACGGGCGGTTGAAGGGCATGCCGCCGGTGTAGCTCCAGACGCCGATGCCCGCCTCGCCCAGGTAGTCCCAGGAGGTCCACATGAAGTCTCCAATGAGGTAGGGGTACTGCTTCACCATCTGCCAGTTCTTGTAGATGTCCTGAGGGAAGGTCTCGCTGCCGAACACCACACGGTCCGGATGGGCCTTGGCCTCCAGGGGATACCGTCCGGATCCATAGTTGTACCCGGCGATGTCCAGGCTGTCCAGGAAGGGGGTGGTGAGGACGTCCACCTTGGGAGAATTCCCGCCCTTGTTCATGCCGGGGCCCACAAAGCTGGCCATGATGTTGAACATCAGACTGGCATTGCCGCCCTCTTTCTGTTTCATGTCCGCGCCTTTGGTCTGCTGGCCGTCCTGGTAGATGCCCTTGCCCTGGGCGGCCTGGGAGATGATCATCAGGTTGGTGCCGCAGGTGACGGGTCTCGTGCTGTCCAGCTTGTGGCAAAGGTCTATGAGGCGTTTGCCGGCATCGATACCCTTCTGCTCATAGGGCTCCGCCACCTCGTTGCCGATGGAATAGAGGATCACCGAGGGGTGGTTGTAGTCCCGGTGGATCATGGATGCGGTATCCCTCTCCCACCACTCGTTGAAGTCCAGGCCGTAGTCGAAGGGATTCTTCCGGTTGTACCACATGTCGAAGGTCTCGTCCATGACGTACATGCCAAGGCGGTCCGCCGCGTCCAAAAGGGCCTTGGAGGCCGGGTTGTGGGAGGAGCGGATGGCGTTGAAGCCGTTCTCCTTCAGAATGCGCACCCGGCGGTCCTCGCTCTCTCGATAGGTGGCGGCGCCCAGAATGCCATTGTCGTGGTGAACGCAGCCGCCCCGGAGGAGCGTCTCTTTGCCATTGATGAAGAGCCCCTTGTTGGACCAGGTGATCTGCCGGATACCGAAGGGGATGTCCATGGTGTCCCCGGTACCAGCTGTGATGTGGGCCGAGTAGAGGTTGGGCTCCTCCGCGCTCCAGAGTTTCGCCTCCGGAATGGTGAGCTCGAAGTCCGTGCCGGTGCCGGTGACGCCGGAGACCTCTGCGGTGATGGACACGGGAGACTGCACCCGGATCACGGCGGGAGAGACAGACACGGTGCTGATCTTTACGCTCTCCGGTCTCAAACCCTCCGGCTCGCAGATGTGGAGCCACACGGGGCGGTAGATGCCGGAGCCGGTGTACCACCGGGAGTTGGGCAGCTTGGAGTTGTCTGCCACCACGGCGAGGGTGTTCTCCTCCCCCAGTTTCAGGCCGGCGAGCTCCACAAAGAAGCCGGTGTAGCCGTACGGGTGAAATGCAAGCTCCTCGCCGTTCAGAGAGACGGTGGCGTTCTTGTAGACGCCCTCGAACTCCACGAGGACGGTCTTGCCCGCCCACTCTGTCGGGGCGGTGAAGGTATTGATATAGGTGTAGACGCCGCCGGGGAAGTACCCGTGCCCGCCGTTGGAGGCGTCCGGACTGCGCTTCTCGCGGATCATGGCGTCGTGGGGGAGCGTGACTGGGTTGCCGTTGCAGGTCCACCCGGTGTTAAAGGCGATGGTTTTCAAGATGATACCTCCTGCAATTCAGAGTTCTGCGGTTTTGAAAAAGGAGCGGTGTTGCCCGCACCGCTCCTTTGGGAGTTTTTGAACGCTTACTTGGACAGCTTTTCCCGCATCTTGGCCCGGACCTCGTTGTTGATGGGGTACTTGCCCAGGATGAACCAGGCAAGCATGCCGAGGATAAATGGCACCAGGCCCATGACAACGATGAACCAGTTCAGCATCACCGGCATGTTGGCCAGATTGCCCACGAAGTCTCCGGTCTCGGAGTCCACTACGTAGCCGATGGCCACCAGGATGAAGCCCACCACGCTGGCGCCGATGGCGCTCTGTGCCTTGGAGATGAAGCGGTTGATGGCGTTGCAGAGACCGGAGCGGTCCTTGCCGTTCTTGTAGATCTCGTAGTCCATGATCTCGATGTCGATGGTGGAGCCGGGGATGTAGCCCATGCCCACAGCAGTGGTGGTTACTGCCACGCAGCCCAGGAACAGCCAGGGTGCCCTCTCCAGGATGCCAACCACCTGCAGCAGGAACAGAATGCCGCAGGGAACTGCCTGGAACAGGAGGAGAATCCGGGTGAACTTCATGGGATCGCCGATCTTCTTCAGAATGGGGGCGGCCACCAGGGTGCCCAGGATCAGAGGCAGGAACATCAGCAGGGAGGCCACGCCGGAGTAGGTGCCGTATGCCGCGTTGTCCACCACGCCGGTGGTGAGATCGGCGCAGAGGCCCCACTTGATGTAATAGAGGAGGGTGGCGAAGAGGAAGGTCCATATAAAGCCGGAGAAGATCATGGCGCACACGTTGACTCGGATGGCATCGTTCTCTTTGAGGAGCAGGAAGATGTCTGTGAGCTTGATCTGCTCATCGGGATCCCGCTCTGCGTGGTGGCGCTCCTTCACCATGCCGATACCGATGAGGGAGATCACGGACACGATGAGCAGCAGGGCCAGCACCGTGAGGCCGAAGGAGGTGTGCATGTTATTGATCACGCCGTTGAGGCCGGTTACCATGGCGATGAGGCCGGCGGTAACCATACCTGTCATCATGGAGACGATGCGGGGGGCGATGAGCAGCTTGCCGCGCTGGTTGGTGTCCAGGGTGAGGGAGCGGTAGATCAGGTTGGGGGCGTAGAACGAGGAGCCGATGTCGTAGAGCAGGTAGAAGAAGATCACCCAGATCACGGCCATGACGTGGTTCATGCCGCTGGGAATGAAGAACAGGGCGGCCACGCCGATCAGGGCTGTGAGGATGGAGATGATGATGAAGGGCTTATACTTGCCGTACTTGCCCACCTTCGCCTGGTCCATGATCCAGCCCTCGATGGGGTCGTTCACGGCGTCGAAGATCCGGGAGAACAGCAGCACGCTGGAGCCGATCACAGCGCCGAATGCCCCGAGGCCGGCGTAGTCTGTGAGGTAGACCAGGAAGAACGAGGTCATCAGCGCTGCGGCGAGACCGTCCGTGAGACCCATGGTGGCGGTGCCGAAGTAGTCTTTGAAGCCCAACTTGTCTTTCATAAGGCAGTGCCTCCTTCTTTGTGATGGCGCCATCTTAGCAGGGAGGCCGAGCCTGGAATATAAGAAATTCGCCTAAACTTCTGAAAATTCGCTTGATTTTCAAATGAATGGCTGATAAACTGAAGAAAGGCGAAATTTTAATAGAACTGAGGGCAAAATTCCTATATCATGTGGGAGGAAAGAACCATGGACCTGTACGAAACAGAAAACAAGCTGGCACTGTTTGGAGAGATGGTGGGCTGCTGCCACGACCTCTACCTCTGGCACTGCGACGGCACCCTGCGCCTGCTGAACACCAACTGCCCCAACCCGGGCCGTCTGCAGGAACTCTTCGCCCTGGGCAGACAGGACAGCGCCCTGCGGGAGGAACTGGAGAAGAAGGCCAGACCTCTTCTCTATACGGGGGCGGCGGGCATCCTGTGGATCTTGTTCCCGGAGTTGGACGGCGGGGAGCTGTTCCGCGTCCGGGTGCTGGGACCGCTCCTCATCGACGACCTGTCTCCAGTGGACCTGGAGATCGCCCTGGAGCGGTCTGGCGCCGGGGAGGACCTCCGCAAGAGCGCCCCGTCCCTGGCCCGTTCGATTCCTGTCATCTCCATCAGCCGGGTGCAGGAGTACGCCATCATGGTCCAGTATCTCATCAGCGGGGAGCGGATCCAGTTCTTCGACCTCCGCTACTACCAGAAGGGCGGACAGCAGCGGACTGCAGCTGCGGGCACGGCGCCCAAGGGAGATGCCCACGGCACCTACCAGGCGGAGCGGGAGATGGTCCGGATGGTGCGGGAGGGAGACCTCTCCCTCTTGGAACAGATCAACCGCATGGCCGTGACCGGCGCCATGGGACAGCTCACCTCTCAGGATACCCTCCGGACCATGAAGATCGCGGTCTTCGTCTGCCTCACCCTGTTCTCCCGGGCGGCCATCGAGGGCGGCCTGAGCCCGGAGAGCAGCCTTTCCCTGGCGGATCGGTACTTCCAGAGCGTGGACGCGGCCAAGAACATCTCGGAGCTGTCCTCCATCGCCTACACCCTCCAGCGGGACTACGTGGAGCGGGTCCACGCGGTGCGCTCCAGCGGGGTGAGCCGGGAGATGGAGGGTGCCTGCGCCTACATCGCCAACCACCTGGAGGAGGAGATCACCCTGCAGGATCTGGCTCGAAGCACAGGCTATGCGGAGTACTACTTCTCCAAGAAGTTCAAACGGGAGATCGGCATGTCCCCGGCGGACTATATCCGGGACAAGCGGCTGGAAAGGGCGGCATCCCTACTGAAGACCACAGATATGGGCATCCAGGAGATCGCAGCCCAGCTCCAGTTCTGCTCCCACAGCTATTTCACAGACAGCTTCCGAAGGAAATACGGGGTCTCCCCGGCAAAATACAGGAAGGAATGACCGCTATGGATCGCATCCTCATGAATCCTCTCAACCTGCGCTACCAGTATCAGCACTACAACAACCAGGCCTCCCGGGAGGCGGCAGATCCCACGCTGATCCTCTTCAAGGGGCGGTACTACATGTTCGCCTCCATGAGCGGCGGCTTCTACTGGTCTGAAGACCTGCTCCACTGGAACTGGCATGAGAACCGGGACCTCACCCCTTTCCGCTACGCCCCGGATGTGCGGCAGGTGGGGAAGTGGCTGGTGTTCTCCTCCTCGGACCGGGACCCCAGCGCCTTCTACCGCACAGAGGACCCCATGAGCGATGCCTTCGAGAAGGTGTCTGAGCCCTTCCCCTTCTGGGACCCGGACCTCTTCCAGGACGACGATGGACGGGTGTACTTCTACTGGGGCTGCGACAACCAGAAGCCCATCTACGGCCAGGAGTTCGACCCCGAGACCCTGCTGCCCATCGGCGAGCGGCGGGAGCTGATCTTCGGCAACACCGCGGAACACGGCTGGGAGCGGCCCAACTATCCCGGGAGACCTAAGGAGCAGGGAAAAGAGGGACTTGCCATGCGCCTCTATCGGCATCTCATGCGGCTGAACGGCTCAGACAAGAAGCCCTTTGTGGAGGGGCCATTCATGAGCAAGGTGAACGGCAAGTACTACCTCCAGTACGCGGCCCCCGGCACGGAGCTTGCCACCTATGGAGACGGCGCCTATGTGGGAGATGGACCGCTGGGGCCCTTCACCTACCAGGCCCACAACCCCTTCTCCAGCAAGCCCGGCGGCTTTATCACGGGAGCCGGACACGGCAGCACCATCGCGGACGCGTACGGGAATCTGTGGCACGCCTCCACCATGCGCATCAGCGTGAACGCCAACTTCGAGCGCAGAGTGGGCCTCTTTCCCGCCGGCGTAGACCAGGACGGGATTCTGTTCTGCAACCAGAACTTCGCAGACTACCCGCTGGAGATCCCGGAGGGCAGGTTCGACCCCTGGAGCGTACAGCCCCGGTGGATGCTGCTCTCCTATCAGAAGACGGCGCGGGCCTCCTCCAGCCGCACCAACCACGCGCCGGCCCTGGCCCTGGACGAGGATATCCGCACCTGCTGGTGTGCCGACGGCAGCGCCGGGGAGTGGTACTGCCTGGACCTGGGAAAGTGCTACGAGGTCCACGGGGTGCAGATCAACTTTGCGGATGTGGAGCTCCCCATGCTCCAGGTGGATCCCAAGCTCCGCTCCAACGTGTACACCAACAACCGCTACATAGACCCCGATCCCAACCTCCGTACCCGGTGGCTCTTGGAGGGCAGTACAGATGGTACTAACTGGACCATCCTGGCGGACAAGCGGGAGGCGGACAGCGATCTCTCCCACGACTACATCCCCCTGGACGGAATATTCCTCCGCTATCTTCGGGTGACAGCTATTGAGCTCCCGTACCACGAGCCCTTTGCCCTCTCCGGCCTCCGGGTGTTCGGCAGGGGAGACTGCGATGCGCCGGACCCGGTAAAGCAGGTGATGGTGACCCGTCCCGATCCCCTGACAGCCCGCTTGGACTGGAGCGCCTCCTGGCGTGCCATCGGGTACAACATCCGCTACGGCATCGCCCCGGACAAACTGTACAGCAGCCACATGGTCTACGGGGACAGCCATGTCCTGCTCACCACGTTGAATGCCGGCCAGCCGTATTACGCCGCCGTGGACGCCTTCGGAGAGGGCGGCATCACGGCGGGCGAGATCATCCCAATCGAATGCGCATGAGGAGGAATTGAAGATGGCGTTTCCTGAAAACTTCCTGTGGGGTGCGGCGGCCTCAGCCACCCAGATCGAAGGGGCCTGGGACGAGGACGGCAAGTGCCCTAGCATCTGGGACGTGGCCGGCAAGCACATCGAGAACGGGCAGGACTGCCACACCGCCTGCGACCACTACCACCGCTATAAAGAGGACGTGGCCCTGATGAAAGAGCTGGGCCTCAAGTCCTACCGCTTCTCCGTGAACTGGTGCCGGATCATGCCGGAGAAGGGCAAGGGCAACCCCAAAGGGCTTGTCTTCTACAGGAACCTGGTGGCGGAACTGCGCTCTGCCGGCATCGAGCCCATGGTTACTCTATACCACTGGGATCTGCCGGTGTGGGCGGACAAAGAGGGCGGCTGGAAGAACCAGAAGATCGTGGACTGGTATCTGGAGTATGTCCAGGCGGTGGTGGAGGCCCTCTCAGATCAGGTCCACTTCTGGATGACCTTTAACGAGCCCCAGGTGTTCATCATGTCCGCCTATGTGCTGGGGAACTTCGCCCCGTTCCAGCACGCCATCTTCTCCTTCAAGAACTGCCTTCGGAACATGCTGTTGGCTCACGGCAAGGCCGTCTCCCTCATCCGGAAGATCGCCAAGACGCCGCCCAAGATCGGCCTGGCCATGGCCTCCACCAACTACATCCCGGACAGCGAAGAGGAAGCCGGCCTGCGGGACGCCGCCGAGAAGTCCTTCACCTCCCAGGTGGGGGAGGGCAGCAATGGCATGTACATGGATCCCATCGCCCTGGGTAAGGCCAGCAAGATGCTCCGAAGGAAGCTCAGTGCTGAGGACCTGAGAATCATCTCCGCCCCCATCGACTTCATCGGGGTGAACGTGTACCAGCCCGCCAATCCGCTCTTCAAGGACACCAAGTACAGCGCGGAGGGCAAGCCCAAGTCTGCTCTGAACTGGGTGATCGACGGCCGGTGCCTCTACTGGACCATCCGCCAGTACTATGAGCGGTATCATCTGCCTATCCTGGTGACGGAGAACGGCATGGCCAACCCGGATGAGGTGGGACCGGACGGCAAGGTTCACGACGATATGCGGGAGACCTTCCTGAAGGACTTCATCTCCGCCATGAAGCGTGCCGTGGACGAGGGCATTCCAGTGGTGGGATACCAGCACTGGTCCATCCTGGACAATTTCGAGTGGTGCAGCGCCTACGGACCCCGGTTCGGCCTCATCCATGTGGACTACCAGACCCAGAAGCGCACCATCAAGGAATCTGCCCGGTACTACGCCAGGATCATAGCCACCAACGGGGAAGACCTGTAGGGCGGGGAGAAACGGCGTGCGGACGGTCACTTGAGTAAAAAAGAATCCCGCCGGGCACACCCTTTGCAGGGTGTGCCCGGCGGGATTTTGCGTGTGTAGGATGAGTTGGTGTGCCTGTTTTAGAGGTGTGCGGCGCGGAATATATGAAGCGGCTTTACTCAAACTCTACGGGGTCGAGTTTTGACTGGAGGCTGGTGGAGTGTTGTAGATTTCCATTACCACCGATACGGTATGAAATCTACAAGAAATCCCGTACATGAAGATCTTGGTGCATCCCCGATTCAGAAGCTCCTGGGTGTAGTGTTTCCTTTTGATCTGGTCCAGAGCGCTGTTTGCTGCTTTTTCCAGATCGTCTGTTCCCGGATCCTTCATCTCGATGACAACACCGACCTGGTTCTCTGCCTCAAAAGAGATATCACAGTATCCGTCTCCGCTCTCCAGGTTGGACATTACATTCCACTTGAGGTAAAGAAGCCCCAGAGCGATCCCCTGATAGAGGGATTCTCTCCGTTCCCCGCTCTGCTTCTGATCCTGCAGATGAATCATGCTGGAGAGAATGCCGGTGAGCGAAGTGGTCACTGCCTGCACATCTCCGTTTGGGAAGGCATTACAGAAGTCGGAGATGCGGGTCTCATTATCATCCGAGAATCCACTGATCCACCTGCTGAGGTGATCTCCCAGCAGTTGTTTCAGTTCGAGATTTGGCACCATCACTTCAGACTCCAATGCCTTCTTGGAGACGATTTTCAGATAGCCAGTTGCAACCATAAGACTCCAAATATTGTTTACTCGCTCCAGATCAAGGAACGTCATCTCATGCTTGATAACTGCTTCGATGGAATCGCCTTTCATCAGCTTAAGGTATTTTCCCTGAATATCTGGGGTCGATCTTTGCAGCAGGTCAGTCAGAACATCGTTTCCGCTGCTGCTTGCCCAGAACATCTGCGGCTCCTTGCTTGATCTGGGCTCCACACAGTTTCTCACATATTGTAAGACATCCCAGGGACAGTACAGGTCCTCACCGCCGAAGTTAAAGCCGTCATACCACTCTTTTGTGGTCTCATAGAAGTCTGCAATTCCGTAATAATCCAGCATGGATCTTACCTCAGAGTCTGTGAACCCAAAGTACTCCTGCTTGAACTGGTTATCATATCCCCATACCGTGAGGTTGTTCATACCTGTGAAGATGCTCTCCCGGGCAATTCGCATGCACCCAGTGACAACGCCAAATGCTAGCGATTTGTTGGTCTTCAGCAGGCCTGAGAACATGTCCTGAATTAGCTTCACCATTTTCTTATAGTACCCTGGATCATTCTTCTCGTTGGTCCAAGCGTAGTTAAGAGGGACATCGTATTCGTCAATGAGAACAACTACTTTTTTGCCATAGTGCTTTGAAAGATAACGAGACAGATTCTTGAGAGCGTTTGTCAGATCATTTACAGAGAGAGACTCGGCCGGTTTCCCATCCTTGTCTTTCCATTTCTCTGGGTCATCATATAGTGCACATTTGCTCTGCTGTGCTTGGTTTAATTTGGGACTGTCAATCAGGAAACTGTAATAATCGTCCATGATATCAAGAATTTGAGTAGAGACTCCATTGCAGGCTTCTGCAAAAGTTGCCCCTTTGATATCTTTCATGTTGAAGTAGAGCACCGGGTACTGCCCCTGATATTTCTTGCAAAAGGCCTGGTCCTCAGAGATCTTGAGACCATCAAACAGGGATTTGTCTGCGTTAATGTCCATAAACTGCCAGATCATGTCCAAGTTCAGAGACTTTCCGAAGCGCCTGGGACGGGGAATTAGGTGAACTCTTCCAGTGGTTGCTGCAACCTCACGGATCAAAAGAGTCTTATCGACATAGTAGTAAGGCTCGCCATTCTCTTCGCCTAAAATCAAACCATTAAAATCATCTACACCTAAAGGGAGTGCTTTCATAACAATGAGAGTAGACTCATTTGTGCTGCTATCTGAATCTGCTCCATGCCCTCCTTCCTGATTAGAATTTGAACCGTTAGCGATTAACTACAATCCGTGCAACTGCTCCGAAGCAGAAGAGACAGAAGTATTCCAATTTGCCACTTGTCGATTCTAACACAAGACTTGGGCATTTTCAAGTCATAATGCAAAATAACCAACGCATATCAAAACAGAGCTTGGATGCCTTTCGGACGCTATTAACAACCTGGCTTATCTGCACAGAGGAGATGGTTTTTTCGAAAAAGTTCCTTAATTTGCCCCCCAGCATGGAACGCAACTCACATTGCTGAATGAGCTATAGTGTGCGCGTATGACGGACATAGTAGCATGTGAAAGCAGCCACATGTGCAAGTCCTGGGTCAGCACCATTGAAGGCACTGTGAATACCAATACAAACGTTGCCACATCAGAACAAACTGGGCTAAGACGCGGCCAGAATTGCTGCTAGCTATGCAAAACGAGTTCAAGCTGAGTTGAACATACGCCGCCCCAAACTGCTGTCCTCCGCTGGCGCACAGTCTCGGTTTTGGCAATACAATTCATGGACCTGTTTTCTATGGCCTTCAGAAGTTCAGAGGATCCCCCGCTCAAACCCGGGCTCGTCTGTGGCAAGGTGTTTGTGCTCGGAAATGTTCTGAAAAGCCGTGATTTTCGAAGTTCCAATGAACTTATGGGGCAAGGTCGTATCCTCTATGCAGATAAGCCAGGATTAACAAAGCAGCTCCCGCAGCCGCTGCATGCTGTTCCACACCATCAGGACCACACAAGGCCGGTCGATGTCCTCACCTGGGAGAACAGATTCCGCAAGGGCGGTGAGCGTGTCCCTGTCCAGCGGCGGGAGCTTGTATGAGAGCTTCTTCTCTTTCAGCAGGTCCACAAACGGCGGGATCTTTCTGTCCCATTCGTTGGGGGGATCGGGGTAGTAGCCATTGGCGATCAGGGCATTGTTGTTGTCGAAATTGGGGGCCATGGAGAGAATCTCGCCGGTGTCCTGATCCCGCAGAATGCCGTAGTTTTGGGTGTGCCGGTCTCTATTGTAGCAGAGGGCATCCATGAAGAGAATGTCCAGGTACTCCTTGCCCAGTTTGGGGTTCAACGCGGTGAAAGTATCGTAGTTGAAGGCGTAGTCTTCGTAGCCGCCTATCAGCCCCTCCGCCAGTTCCAGGTTCAGGCGCCCTTGGGTGAAGTCCGGGGTCTTCACATACGGACCGGCTGCCTGATACTCCGCCATGGGGAACCCCAGCTTTTTGCCCAGTTCCGCGACAAAGATCTCAGAGAAGCGCTCCTCCGGCTCCCCCACCTTGTACATCCACCACGCGCCGTCCTGGAGTCTCCAGCACTTCTCATACGAGCCGATGTTGGTGAGCTCCGGGCAGTTGCCCCGGAGCTCCTCCTGGGTGTACTGTTTGCTGTAGCTTTCAAAGCTCCCAGTGAGGGCGATGTCTGCGAAGGTGTCCGTGGTAAAGCGGACGTCCGCATAGGTGAGGGACTCCCCCTCCTGGCAGATCCAGTAGTTGTCCGTGATCGTGGCGCCGTGGACGTGCATTGCGGCGGCGATGGCGCTGGCGTCTGTGATCCTGAGGACCTTCCTCAGGATGCGGCCATTACAGCGGTACCAGCAGACAGCACGGTTGCTCAGCCAACTGAGCAGGGAGAACTTCCGGAGAAACAGGGGCATGGGGGCCTCTATGGGATCGGCATCAGGGTCCTGCTCGCTGTCCCGGATCACCGTCACTTTGCGGTCCCCACTCATGAGGTACCCGTTGATCTTCCAGGAATTTTCCACGAGATTGAACTCCTTCCTTGCTGCCCTGTGTGGCCCTCAGACGCGGTGCTCCTGCACCCAGCGGAGCAAATCCTCGTACGCCAAAGAGCCGTCTGCCACGCCCAGGCCGGCCTGGATCACGTCCTCGTTGGTGAGGTGCAGTTCCACGCCGTTTACAGACAGGAAGACCAGCATCACAAAGATCCCGATCCGCTTGTTCCCGTCCACAAAGGCGTGGTTTGCGATGAGAGAGTAGCCGAGACGGGCCGCTTTCTCTTCCATGGTGGGATAGAACTCCTGATCGCCGAACCCGCTGAAGGGGAGTTCCAGGGCAGACTCCATGAGGGAATCCTCCCGTACGCCGATGCTGCCGCCAGTGGCATCGGCCATCATCCTGTGCAGCTGCAGGACCTTTTCTCTCGTGAGCCGGATCATTTCGCGAGCTCCTGAAAGGCGGGCAGGTACTGCTCCAGAATGCGGGCAGCTGCGGTGTTGATGACGGCATCTTCCTGCTCGGGGAGAGGGGAATTGTGGCGGCTGGTCTCCTCGGTCCCGGTGGGTGTCGCGTGATTGTCTGCTTGCATGTTGAGCACCTTCCTTGCCTGATATTATACAGAAGTGATGAGAAAAGTCAATAGAAAAGTGTAAAAAATGCGGGGCGGAAGCGAGAACAAAATGTAATGCAAAAGCTTGCTGATTGGCGATAAAAGAAATACATCGTTGGGCAAATGCCCAACGATGTATTACCATTTTCCGCGCAATTGATCTGAGACTGCTATGCCGCTTTTCCTGAGACCTCCGATTCCGTGGAGACCTTCCGATACCAGAGAACCGCCATAATGCCGGTGAGCAGTACCGAAGCGGCATCTGCTGCGGTGTGTGCCAGGGCCAGACCGGGAAGCTGGAAGAGAGACTCCATCAGATAGAGAAGGGGGATCAGGAGGATCCCCTGCCGGAGGGCCGAGGAGAGGGAGGCAGCGGTGGCATTGCCGGCGGCCTGCAGGAAGTTTGAGGCCAGGTAGTAGAGGCCGATCACAGGGCCCATCAGCAGCATGAAGCCCATCTGCCGGACACCCAGGGCGGCGGCTGTCTCCTCCATAATGAAGAGGCCAATAACCCAATTCCGGGCAAACCAGATTCCCACGGTGAGGACGACGCCGGTGGTAACGGTGAGAAAGAGAACGCGGGAGACGATGCCCTTGAGCTTCTTCCAGTCCTTTCCGCCATAGCAGTACGAGAGAAGGGGCTGGACACCCATACAGATGCCCATCTGAATCATAGTAACCACCATCACCGCCTTGCCGGCGGCACCCATGGCAGCCACGGCATCGTTGCCGTATCCCACCAGCAGCCGGTTGGAGAAGGTGCCGGCAAGACCGCTCAAGGTACTGCTGATGGCATTGGGCAGCCCCAGGGCAAGGATGGAACCCAGCGCCCGGAGAGAGTTGGCGTATGCCGGACGGATCTCGATGGTGCAGGTTCCCTTGTGCCTTTGCCTGTAGAAGAAGACATACAGAACCGCCAGTGCGTTGCCCAGTACCGTGGCAGCTGCGGCACCGCCCACGCCCAGATGGAAGCCCACGATGAAGATGGGGTCCAGGATGATGTTGGAGATGGTGGAGATCATGTTGGCGGCGAGCCCTGTGAGGACCAATCCCTCACCCCGGAGCATGCCGCCCAGGGTGTGGTTCAGAAGGATCAGGGGAGCGCCGGCGGCGAGAATGAGCACATAGGCGCGGGTGTACTCCAGTGTCTCCGCATCGGTGCCCAGGAAGTTCAGGAGAGGCTGCTGGAAGAGAAATACAAGGACTGCAAAGAGCGTACCAAAGCCGATGCACGCCCAGAAACAGATGGCGGAGAGCTGCTGCACCTTGGCATTGTCTTTCATCCCCAATGCCTGGGCCACCCGGGTGCAGCCGCCGTTGCCGATCATGGTGCTCACCGCCATCAAGACGGTGAACACAGGCATGGCGAGAGAGACCGCTGCCACCTGATTCAGATCCTCACTCCAGGCTACAAAGTACATGTCGGCCATGTTGTACAACATCATCACGATGATGGAGATCAATGCTGGAATGCACAGTTTGGCGATGGCCTGCCAGGGCGGCGCTTCAAAGAGATTCTTGTCCGGCTTCATAGAAGTTCACCTCATGTTTTTCGACATCTGTTGACTTTCTTTCTGCTGTCGATTATAGTGAGGGGGACAGGGGAAAACAACCGTTGATCTCTCGCGAAGTGAAAGATAATCGACACTTCTACCGAGAAGTGTTGTATACGAGGAGGGTGTTCATGAAGACGGATGCACGGGTGCGGTATACCAAGATGCGGATACGGGAGGCGTTTCTCCAGTGCCTGAAGGACAAACCGGTGAACCGCATCACGGTGAAGGAGCTCTGCGATCTCGCGGAGATCAACCGGGCCACCTTCTACACCCACTACAAAGACCCTTTTGACCTCCTGGAGCAGCTGGAGGAGGAGACCATGGAGAAGGTGCGGCAGATGATCGCCGTGCGGGAAGAGCCGGGGGGCGGGAACCTGCTTCCTGCGCTGCTCCGGGGCATGAAGAACACATCCGGCGGTCTGGAGCTGCTGGCCTCCTCCAACGGAGATCCCGCCTTTGCCGGCAAGGTGTCCGCCCTCTTTTATGAGAGCTACCTGCCCCGGGTAGCCAAGAACATCCCGGACTGCACTCCGGAGGAGCAGGATGCAGTGTTCCGCTTCCTGGCCGGCGGCTGCGGGAATCTCATCACAGACTGGCTCCGACGGGGGATGGACACCCCGCCGGAGGAACTGGCAGATCTGATGGGACGGCTCAGCAAAGCCTTGTTGAAGCACCTGGAGATCAGAACAGCGGCTGGGCCAGCTAAGGCGTCGGAAGGATCCATCAGGAAGGCCTGAGCGGTGGAGAACACCTGAACGGGAAGAGAAGGGGCGGTTGGACCATGGCTACTGGGGAGAGAACTGACGACTACACGTACTATGCGGGGTTCGAGGACGAACCGGAGATCGTCCTGGACGCCTCCTGTGCCGGGATGAAGGTCCTGCATATCTGGGACGGCTACCTTGATGACATTCTCCGCAATCCCAGCCTGGACGGGAAGGGCTGGAAAGGCTTCACACGAGACTACCACCAATGTGAAGGTGCTTTTGGGCAGTGCGGGGAAGGAACTATCACCGATATCCAGGAGTATCTGGAGGATCTGAGACAGTATGCTGATCGCCCGTTCGACTACGATGAGACGAGGAGCGTATATCGCTTGCTGTGTTCCTGGTTGGAATCGGCCATTGCCAATCATTGCGACAGAATCCTGATGAAGGTGATATGAGACCCTCTGAAAAGTGCCAGGGCTGCGGTCAGAACGACAAAGAGCCGCCTGCCCCATGGTGGGACAGGCGGCTTTCACACGTTCTGGGACGGGCCAATGCCCGGGAGGATCACTTCTTAGCGGTGCCGGGGTTTCTCCGGTTGTACCGCAGCTGGCAGGTGTCTCCGCCCTTGGCCAGGGTTTGCGGGAGGTCCAACTCCACACCGAAGCAGGAGCCGATGCCGCGGTCTCCGCACATGGCGTGGTCGCAGAGAATGGCCAGTTCCTCATCGCTGCAGCCCTGCTTCTGCCACGCCTTCAGGAGAGGGCAGTAGTGGAAGTCTATGTCCAGGTGGTCGTCATCGCAGCGGAGGATCTTCATCTCGAACACCTGCTGGGCGAAGAAACCGAAGAGTGCCTTCTTCAAGCCTTTCAGGGATTCCCCCATGCCGCCCTTTGCCTTCAGCAGGTTGCCCTGATAGACGCCGCACCGGCGGATGGCGTCCGGGACGTACACCTCCCGGGGCAGACCGTGCTTTGCTGCCTCATCTGTGATGAGGTACATCCACAGAGCCCGGTGCTCCAGCTGCTCCCGGATGCCCACGATCAGGGGATTCTTGATCTTTGCCTCGTTCTTTACCTTGCGCATGTCTGGTTAGCCTCCTTAGGCTCTCAAATTCTGCGGATGAAGTCTTTGTAGAAGCAGACGCACTCCCCGATGTTTCGGACCGAGATGCGCTCGTCATCCCCGTGCACCGATGCGAACTGCTCCGGAGACAGGTCTATGGGGGCGAAGCGGAGAATGCTGTCTGCCACATCCGTTAGCCGGCGGGCATCGGTGCCTGCGGTGAGCAGGAACGGCGCCGTGATGACGTCCGGGAAGTCCTCATGCAATACTTCCTCCAGCACATGAAACGGCCGCTTCGTCCAGGAGGTGGGCCTGCAGTAGTCCCGGGACTCCTCTTCCACGGTGATGCCGTACTTCTTGGCGATCTTGCGGATCTTCTTGAGCTCCGTGAACATATCCTCCTCCCGGATGCACCGGAGGAACATCCGCGCCTCCACGGATTTTGCCTTGGCCCGGGGGTCCTCTTCGTCCATCCCAGAGATGCTTTGAAAGGAGACGCTTGTGGCCAGCATGGCAGCTGCCGGAGGGCTGTTTGCCATCACCTTCTTGATCACCGGAGAGAACAGCTTGAGATTGCCGAAGAGCTTGTTCATGGGGAAGCTCATGTACGGCACATGGACCCGGAAGGTCTCCTCTACCTCAGGGTAGAACTTCTCCCGGAAGATGTGAGACTCCGAGACCTCCGCGATGAACTTGCTCATCCGCATCACCGGGGTGTCTCCCGGCTTTCCGAATCCGCCGTGGCCCTTCTGCTCCTGGGCGGTGGTGCACCGGAACATGTGGCGGCTCTTCTCGTGGACTGCGATCATGGCGGACTTGGCCTTCACCCCGGGAATCTGCCCGCTGAGGATGGCGCCGCCCTCGTCCAGGATGGCCTCGAAGCGGATGTTGTGTGCCTTGAAGTACTGGGCTGCCAGCACCATGCCGTCCCCGCTCACCTCCTCGTTGTTGGAGGAGCCGATATAGAGGTCCATGCCGGGAAACTCGTATTTCTCTTCCAGCAGTTCCTCTACCGCCTGGAGCTCGGCAAAGAGAGGTGTCTTGGTGTCTATGGAGCCCCGGCCATACAGGTATCCGTCCTGGATGGTAGGCTGGAAGGGATCTGTGTGCCAGCCGTCTGTGCCGTCCACTACATCGTGATGGGACATCAGCATGACAGACTTCTTGGCATCCTTGCCCCGGAGAACATACACGAAGCAGCCGCTGCCGAAGGTGAGCCGCTCTGCCTGTTGGGTGAGAAGGGGGAAGCGCTCTACCAGGACCTGATAAAAGGTGTCGAAAGCGGACTGGAAGCGGCCGTCCGGGTGCCAGACCGTCTTGCACTGGATCATTTGGGAGAGAGTATCCGTGTACTCTTTCCGCTTCTCTGGGCTCACGTTCTTCCGGGCGCTCTCCGGGCCCAGCACTCTCTTTTCCTGCGTGTTCTGCTGTTTGGACATGTCAGTTGCCACCCGCCTTTGCGTGTTTCTTGAGGTAGTCCGTCACGGAGGTCTCATCGTAGAGCAGGAAGAAGATCAGAGACAGCAGACTGAATGCCGCGGCGAAGATGCCGGTGAGCTTGATGCCCTCCAGCCCCACGGAGGAGCCCGCCGGGGCCCCGATGGCCAATACTGTGGAGACAGTGGCGGTGGCAACTGCGGCCGCCATCTTCTCGATCAGTGTCTTTACGGCGGAGAAGATGCCCTCCCGGTTCACATGGTTCTCCAGGCTGTCCTTCTGGATGATGTCTGAGGAGACCGAGGACGGCAGGGCGTTGATGGCCGCAAAGGGAAACGCCACCACAAGGCCAACCGCCAGTCCCAGGGGCAGCTCATGGCCCGGGACCAAGGCGGAGATCCGGTCCCCAAAGTAGATCACGATGAAGACCACAGTGAAGATGGCGCTGGCCGCCGCCAGTAACGTCTTCTTGCCGTGCTTTTTCCCGATGCGGATGATCACCGGGAAGAGGGCCACAGCCCCTGCAATGGCGGCCAGCATCACATAGAATGACTGGGCCTCCGGGATGTTCAGAAGCTCGGTGATGTAGTACAGCATGGCGGTCTCAAAGAAGAGCAGGGAGACATAGCTGAAGAGGTCTCCCACGGAGAAGAGCACAAATGTCCTGTTCTTCAGCACCCCGCCGATGCTCTTCAAGATGCTCTCGCTGGGCAACGATGTGCCGGAGACGTAGTCTTTCTCCCGGAGCGCGGTGGCGGTGAGCATGACGCAGACGGCGCCGATCACGGTGAAGAGGGCGAACACCGTTCTCCAGGCCCAGATGGGGGAGAGACCGGCGTTTTTCAGGAGATTCACGAACAGGGTGGCCGCATACATGAAGGCGCTGGAGCCCATGAACAGCGCGGCGCTGATGCCGTAGTACGTGACCCGGTCTCCCGCATCCGGGATGATCTCCGGGATCAAGGCGTTGCGGGGAATGAAGTAGAAAGTGTACGCCACGTAGTAGAGGACGAAGAAGAAGGCCACCCAAAGGGCGTTCAAGGGGGAGCCTTCGCCGAAGGGTGCCATGAAGATCAGAAAGACGGACAGCGCGTAAGGAATGCCTGCCCGTTTCAGAAAGGGCATTCTCCGGCCCTCCGGGTTGGTGCTGCGGTCTGAGAGGCCGGCTACCAGCGGGTCTGTGACCGCGTCCACGATCTTGCAGAGGGCGGTGATCACGGACATCACGGTGATATAGCCCAGAAAGCGGTGGTCCGGCAGCAGATTCGGAATGCCGCTCTTCTCCGTGGGCTGGAAGAAGTAGATGAGGTAGTTGCCGATGAGGCCGTTGAAGAGGCCCTTGGCGATGTCTGCCGCACAGAAGCGGTAGATCTTGGACTTGGGCAGTTTCATGCCGCACCTCCCATGTGCTGTGGGCTGATTCCCGGACAGGAGAAAAGGCCCCGGGACTGCCAGGACAATGCAGTTCCCGTCTGATGATAGCACAACGGCGCAGGGCAAGACAACGATATGAAAGATGAGGCAAGATTTTCGCACGATGTGTCAAGAAGGGGAGAGCGGGACAAATGGCGCGGGAAAGAACAGTGCTCCGCCTGCCGTACCGGCAGGCGGAGCACGCATATACAGGGGGATCTGAGGGGTACAGTCAGGGCTTCAGCGTTGCGATTGGCACAACATAGACACCGTCCTCCCGCCGGTATGCATAGGGGGAGGTGCCGGTGAGGACCATCAGGAAGGAGGGGGCCTTCATCTTGGTCGTGTCGATTTTGTCCGCTACGGTTTTCAGCAGTTGAGCGCATTCCTCGATGTGCTGATCGCCGCCCAGCGTGATCTCGATGAGACCATAGCATCCCAAGCGCAGCTGGAGGACGGCATCGCAGGCTAAGCCGTCTTTGGACTGGAAGTGGTACACGCTGCCGTACAGCGCCTCTGTGTAGATACGCAGATCGCGGATGCACAGCGTCTTGAAGAGAGATTCACAGGTCTCCGGATCGTTCAGCAGGTCTCCGGGAAAGAGGCCCAGCGCCATGTTGGCGGTGGAGGGATCTGCGAAATAGCGGGTATCAGAGGAGCAGATTGGCGTTTTGGAGCGGAGGTATGGCATCCATGCGGGGCAATCCTCAATCACGAAGAGACCTTTCAGGGCGTCCGTGTAGGAGAGAACGGTATCCTTGCTCAGTTTCGTGTCGCTGCAGATCACGGCGTCCGGTGCCTGGGTTCCCTGGTGCCGCGCCAGGGAGTGGAGCAAAAGCTTGGTACGGGACTCACTGCGGGATACGCCGTCCACACGGCTGATGTCTGAGGCAACCAGGTTTTCAAAGGGATCATAGGCCTGGAAAAGTGCATCGTTCCCCTCTAGAAAGGTCGCCTCCGGCCATCCTCCGCGGCAGATGAGAAAGGCAATATCTTCCAGCGTGGCCTTGTTCTCCGCAAAGACCGGTTCTGTGTCGGAGAAGAACAGTGCGCTCAGGCTCACGGCGCCGGAGGACTCCCCGGACTCGTAAAGGCTCATGGGGCGCATCCTGAGCCAGGCAAAGCGGCCGGTTCCCGTGTGGTGGATCTGTTCTGGATCGGGTACTGCAGATCCGGTGAGGAGAAAATGGCCGAAACCGTCCCGATGGTCCACTTCGAAACGTATGGCGTCCCATAGTCTCGGGGCCAGCTGCCACTCATCCAGCAGTCGCGGCGCATTCCCATGCAGAAGACGCCTCGGATTGAGTTCGGCCATGAGAAGATTGAACTTCCCGCGGTTCGGATCATCCAGATATACAGTGGTGCTGGCATGCTGTTCGCATGTGGTGGTTTTGCCGCACCCTCTCACGCCCTCCACCAGGATGGCACCTTTGTTTCTGAGACGTCTTGCGATGACCTCATCGATGACCCGTGGTTTATAAGCTTTCATAATTGGGACCTCCTTGGCGGCTGGTACAGGGAAAACCTGCGGATTGGCGAAATTTTGATCCGCGATTTGGCGAAAATCTGACCGTCGGATTGGCGAAAATCTGATCCGCGATTTGGCGGTTCCGGCGTCTCAGGGCGGCGGCGCATCTCCAGTGCCTGAGCCCTTAACTGTACAATAAAGGTTCGGAAAATGAAACTTCCGGCCAGAAACCGTGGCTTCTGGTCGGAAGAAGGGTAGATTACCTTGTCATTTTGGTGCGCTTCTAGTCTGTCACAATGATGCTGCCCCGGATCATCCCCATCCAGCAGCTATAGGGATAAGTTCCCGCCGTTGAAGGGGTGAATTCGATGACATTCTCCCCCTCGGTGAAGTCGTGCTCGATGCCGTACTCCTGGATGATGGCCCGGTAGTTGCAACCGTTGACGCTGCCTGCCGGCGCATTGATGGTCCACCGCACCGGTAGCCCAGCCTGGACTGTGATGGTGGGGTATTGGCCGGGGACCAGGGTGCTGTCCACCAGCTGAACGCCGTCCACGACCTGTACGCCGTCTGCGGCGGCAGCGTTGGAATTGCCGCTCCCCGAACTGCTGCGGTCCAGGTGTTGAAGGGCAACGCCCGCGACAACGACCAGAGCGAGGGCTGCGGCGGTTGCCGCCAGACGATAGGCCGTTTTGGAGACCGGGACGCTGGCCGCTGTGCCCACAACCGCCAGTGCGATGGTCCAAAACAGCAGCCGGTCCGGCAGGAGCCATCCGGACAGGGAGCCGCCTTGGGACAGCATGGCCAGACCCATCACCGTCACCAGCACCGCACCCACGGAGGTCACGGCCTTGGCGAATCTCTTGCCCAGGACGGAGACAGCGGTCCCCAGACCCAGCATGAGGGGGACGGTGCCCAGGCTGAAGAGCAGCATGGACAGGGCGCCCACCAGGGGACTGCCGGAGCCCAGCGCCAGAATTTGCATGGACTGTAGGGGACCGCAGGGCATGAGCCCGTTGAGAAGACCCACAAGGAATGGCTGTCGGACAGCGGCCTTCTCCTGGCCCAGCTTTTTGGTGAGGGCACCTGGCAGATGGAGAGGTAGCCGGCGCAGCCAGGGAAACACCCCCAGAAGGTTCAGCCCCATGACTACCATAATGGCCCCGGCGATGAGCTTCAAGATCCCCTGGAGCAGCACCGGAACGCCCGCGCCGGAGCCGCCGCCCAGCAGCATTCCCAAGAGGCCCAGGACAAAGCCAACTGCGGTATAGGAGACCACACGCCCCGCATTATAGAGCAGAGAGGGCAGAAATGCGGGGACGGATGCTCCGTCACCTTCCTGCCGGGGCAGGCACTGGGAGAGATGGATCCCGCCGCACATGGCGACACAGTGGACCGAGGTGAGAAGGCCGACCACGAACAGCATTCCGTAGCCCATGGTGCTGTCCGCCAGCTGGCTGGGGACCAGCAGATTCAAAACGCCGAACCGCTGCAGCAATACGAAGAGGGAGATCACGATGACCAGCAGGCTGACGGTCCGGACCAGTTCCGTGCCATCCGCCTGTCCGTCCGGCAAGACTTCATAGCCCAGCTTCTCGATCTTTTGCCGAATCTGCCGGCGGCTGACTTTGTCCGGATCGTATGTGACCGTTGCGGTGCCGCGCTGCCAGCTCACAGCCGCATATTGTACGCCCGACGTGCCGCTCAACCCGCGCTGGATCTTGTTCTGACAGTTGACGCAGGTCATCCCGCCGATGCGGAGTTGTTCTCGAATCATAAACCCACCTAACTAGTAGTATTGTTGGTGGATTCTACACCAAAAAACGGTCCGGCGCAAGAGGGGACAGGTGAATGATCGGGAATTCTGCCGCGCAATTAGGATTCTTTCCTGGAGATTTCGGATGCCTGGGGGGTCGATTGATACATCTCCCGCAGCATGGCCCGGACCTGTTTTAAAGTTTAGGTGGGATCTCCGTTCAGCCGGGAGAACTCAGCCTCCAGGATGGCGGCCCGGTGGCGCAGGATACGCTCCCGGTCTTCCAGGACATCTGCCCGCACGAGCACCAGGTTAGGACAGTTGTCCTGGGTGATCGTGACGGGCTCCTTGGTCTCGCGGGCCAGGAAGATGAGTTCGTCCAGGTGGTTGCGCAATTGTTCGGCGGTACAGGTCAGCATGGCGGCGGCTCCTTTCGCCCATGTGGCCGTTAAGTGTGCAATAAAGTGCCGGAAAATAGAAATTCCGACCAGAAACCGTGGTTTCTGGTCGGAAGATGGTGGAGACTACAGAACTCGAATCTGTGACCTCTTGCGTGTGAAGCAAGCGCTCTACCGGCTGAGCTAAGCCTCCGTATTGGTGACCCGGACGGGAATCGAACCCGTGTTACCGCCGTGAAAGGGCGGTGTCTTAGCCGCTTGACCACCGGGCCGTTGTGCCCGAAGCGGGCGGTGCCAGGGGGATGGTCCCGGAGAAGCGGCCCCTCGCCGCTTCTCCGGGATGGTAGCGGCGACTGGATTCGAACCGGTGACAACTCGGGTATGAACCGAGTGCTCTAGCCAACTGAGCTACGCCGCCGTGTGCCTTTCCGACAGGGCAAGGGCGATTATAAGCGCTTCGGGGCCAGATGTCAACAACTATTTTCGAAAAAATGAGAAAAATTTTTCCCGGGTCGGGGTCGAATACTAGACATTCTGAACAGAAAGGAATATAATGGGAATCGCTGAGCCCGGACCTGCGGCCGTTTCAGACCAGAATTTGGCCCATTAGGAAGCGGGCTGACAGGAAGAAAATCAGCGTTGGATCGGGCCGACATTGTCAGCTGCTACGGTGCCGAGGGCTGCCCGGCTGCCGGGATCCATAAGGGCAGGGGAGACATGCCAATGGCCCGGAGCGGTGAAGGCTGAGACTGTATGGGGATCCTGTCTTCTGCGGCAGACCGCGAGGAGTGGCAGCCGGGACAGGCGAAAAACACAGGAGAGAGGTCTGCAACCGGCTGGATTGCCGGGGGAGTGGAAGCAGCACGATATGGACAACCTGGCTTATCTGCATAGAGGATACGACTTGGTTTAAAAGGTTCATAAATTCCGCTAGAACAGCGATATTTTAGAA
>CANRFN010000045.1 GCA_947629915.1 uncultured Oscillospiraceae bacterium
TCACCCCTTACGCTAGAGTACCCCCATTATACCTCCATTCCTGGCTGCCTGCCAGTCACCTCCATCGTATAGTTACGCTTGAGCTTCCGCTCCAGCCAGTTTGCTACAGACTTCATGACTCGGTTAGCTGCCATTTCGCTCTTTACATAAACAGTGCAGTCATCTGCATATCTGACGAAACGCAGGCCTCTGCTTTGCAATTCGCGGTCGAACTGGTCGAGATAAACGTTTGACAGAACTGGCGACAGGGGCCCTCCCTGCGGAACGCCGTCTTCTGTTGGACTCACCAGTCCGTCCTCCATGACTCCCGCCTTGAGATAGGCTCGAATCAGGTGCAGTGTAGTGTCATCGTTGATTCTCTCTCGCAGGATAGAAACTAACTTATCGTGGTTCACAGTGTCAAAATATTTCTCAATGTCTAGGTCTATTACCCAGGTGTATCCAGCGTTCATGTACTCCACGGCCTTGGCAACCGCCTGGTGGCAGCTCCTGTTGGGCCTGAATCCATAGCTGTACTCGCTGAAGTACCTTTCGTACCCTCTCATGAGCACTCTCGCTATGGCTTGTTGTATCACTCTGTCTACTACGGTGGGTATACCCAGCGGTCTCTGTTTGCCATTGGCCTTTGGGATGTAGACCCTTCTCACCGGCTGCGGTCTGTACTTCTTCTCTCGAATTAGTTTCTTGATCTCATCTCTGTGCATCCTGAAGTACTCATCAAGCTCATCCACCGTCATTCCATCTATGCCGGCTGCACCTCGATTTCGCTTGACTTCCCATATTGCAGCATCGATATTCCGATCCGCTAGTATCCGATCTATTAGTTCCACTTGTTGCTCTTCCTTCCACTTGTAAAGATACTGGAAAACTTCCCCTCAGTGTTTGGCCAGCGTGGGCATACGGTCCCACGCTTTGGACGGCTTCTCCCCGATTTCGGAATATTCCAGCCTTGCTTGCGGTGATTTGCAATACTAAAACGCATGGCCCTTCGCGGTTAGTGCTCCCGCTACTTCGACCACAACTGACTCCCGGCCATGAGCTTTTTTATCGCACGTAAACCGTGTATTCCGAGGAACACACATGCCCACGCTGACCGGGCCTCCCGGGGTAAGACACGATTCTTTCGCCAGACAACCTCCGGATTTACTCGCTCGGGATTTACGTCCGCATTGGGCTTCGGCTTCATTTGCAGCCTCACCCCCCGTTTAGCCTCATATCCGGTTTCTGTTCGTAGGCTCCTTGGCTTCGCTACACCACTTCCTCCCCCCTGCGCATTGCTGTGCAGGGCTTGTGGTTCACTACACTTGGTGGCGGCGACCTGTGGCTGGACTTTCACCAGCAAGAATCCGCGCCATGCCCGGCGCACAAAAAGCCGGCATCCACTTGCAAGTGGATGCCGGCGTTCTTGCAAATCGTAGATTTTGGGTTCAGCCGTAGTAGTGGGTACCGATCTTCTCCATCAGCTCGTCCCGGCTGAGAAGACCCACTTCCCGCTCCAGGATCTCCCCGTTGCGCACAAAGAACAGGGTGGGCACGGCATCGATCTCGTTCTCCTGGCCCAGCTTCGGCCAGGCGGTGGTGTTCACCTTCACGATGTTCACGAAGGGCAGCTCGGCGGCGATCTCCTCCAGGTAGCGGGACAGCACCTTGCAGGGCCCGCAGGTCTCTGAGAAGAAGTCCACCACCACAAAGTCCTGCTGCAGCAGCTGCTGATAGTTCTCGTAGGTCGCAAAGTCGATCATTTCCATCTTCTCCTTTAAAGCATTCGATGTGATTCAGGCCAGGTCCTCTTTCAGCCGGAACAGGGCCATCAGTTCCAGCTCGTCCATGTAGTCCCCTGCCACGATCTCCAGCAGGTACTCCAGCACCGGGTGGGCGGCCCGGACAACATCGTCCACAGTGCCACCGTCCCGGACAAAGCGGGGCAGCCAGGCCTCGTAATCTGCCACAGTGCGGGGATGGGCGTGCAGCCCCAGCAGCGCCATCTCGATGAGAGACTCCCCGCTTTGGGCGATCATCTCCCGCAGATTCTCATATGGGACGCCGATCTCCTCGGCCTTCTCCGGGGTGATGTTGGCCTGGCGGAGGGACAGATCTCTGGCGTACTGCACCTCGTCCGGGTCCTTCTCAAACACGGAGTCCGCCGCCACCGCCTGCATCAGGTGGGTAAAGGCCTCATCGGCGGGGCCCTCCAGCGCATCGTCAAACTGGTTGCCCCGGCACCAGCGGCGGATATCGGCGGCATTCCGGAGCAGCGGGTTGCCGGACCGGGCCGCCAGCTCGTCTGTGATCTCCGGCAGAACCTCCCGCTGTATAGCCTGCACGGTAACGGAGACAGGCTTTCCCTGTACGGTAACGGTGCCGGTCTGGCCCTTTTTCCAGCCGATGAGCTGCTGCTCCAGCTCCCTGCTGAAGAGGCCCACCCCCACCCGGAGGGGCAGAGACTCCCGGTTGAACCGAGGCAGTTCACTGCTGCAGGTGATCACGGCGGTGTCCTGGTCCTGCACCTCCTCCGCCTCTACCTTCTCGGCAAAGCGGCGGAGGAAGTTCACGGTGTCCCGCTGGGCTCTGTCTTCATCCACTTCCAGGGGGATCTTATACGCACTGAGGTCCACGCTCCAGGGGTCCCCCGCCTGGATGAGCTTGGAGCGCATGGTGAGTACGTCTTGCATAGTTGCTTTTCTCCTTTTCTCAGGCCGCCGCCAGCTGCCGGAGCAGCGGGCTGGCCGCCAGTCCTTCTTCATAAGTGCCCGAGGCCTCCACTACCCCGTCCTTCAGCACGATCACATGGTCCGCCTTCTGGATGAGCCGCATGTCGTGGGAGACCATGATCACGGTCTTCCCCTGCATGCTCTCCCACAGGTTCCCCAGGATCTCCGCCTCGCTCACCACATCGATGCCGCTGGTGGCCTCGTCCATGATGAGGTACTCCGGCTGCCGGAGGATGGCCCGGGCCACGGCCAGGCGCTGCTGTTCGCCGCCGGAGAGCTTGCTGTCAAAGCGGGAGACCACGCTGTCCAGGCCCAGATCCCGGCTCTGGATGAAGTCCCAGGCGCAGGCCTTGCGGGCGGCCGCCTCGATCTCGCTGTCTGAGACCTCCCGGTCCAGCCCGTACAGCAGATTCTCCCGGATGGTGCCCTGCACCATCTGCTCACCTTGGTAGAGGTAGGCCACGGCGTCTCTCCACTGGGCGAGGTTCACGGTGTGCATGTCGGCGCCGTTCAGGCGGATGGTACCGCTGTCCGGGTCTGCAAACCGCTCCAGCAGGCGGATCACGGTGGACTTGCCGCAGCCGTTCTCCCCCACGATGGCGGTGCACTTGCCGGCGGGGATGGTGAAGTTCACACCCTTCAGGATCTCCTTGCCGGGCTCATAGCTATAGTGGACGTTCTCGAAGGTGATGTCCTGGGGTGCTTCCTGAGACACCGCCACCGGCCCGTCCATCTTCTCGTCCTCGATGGCGTTCAGCCGGGCGATGGTGGCGCAGGCGCCGTGAGATTGCTTCAGGACCTGCCACACGGCGGTGATCATGAAGGCGTTGCCCATGAAGAGTAGGAAGTAGTTATAGAGGTTCACCAGCTGCGGCTGCTTCATGGCCCCGGCCCGCACCATGGCGGAGGCCACTACCAACAAGATGATCTCGTTGATGTACTGGGAGAGGGAGCCCACCGGCCCCTGGAAGATGAAGCGGTTCAGCCGGCGGATATCGGCCTTGTACTTGTCTGCGTTGGCCTGCACGCCCTTCTGGTACTCCTGGTCCTCCATGCGGCAGGTCTTGATGTGCAGCAGGTTGGGCAGCCGCTCAGCGAAAAACCCGGTCACGGCGGCATACCCGGCGTTGGTGATGCGCTCCATGGAGTACTGCAGCTTGCCGCAGGCCCAGGAGATCACAATGGTGAGGGGAATGGCGGAGAGCATCACGAGGGACACGCTCTTGTACACCCGGTACATCTTGATCCAGTTGGTGTAGACCCCGTAGATCACCGCCCAGAACTGGATCAGGGCGGCCAGGGCGGCGTAGGCACCGGTGGTGTCCTGGGTGACACGGGACACAAGCTGCTGGGAGTCCTCCTTGTCCAGGGCGGACATGGGCAGCCGGATCAGCTTGTTCCACACGGAGCGGCGGACGTTTCGGGCCACCACCTGGCCGGTCCACTCGTTAAAGCTGCCCTGGAAGGCCTCCACGAAGGCGTACATCAGGTTCATGAAGAGAAAGCCCACCAGGAAGTTGCCGCCCATGATCTCGCCTGTCATGATGGCAGAGCTGTAGGGCACCAGGGCGGACTCCGCCTCTTTCACGGCGAAGGACATCAAGAAGACCACCAGCAGCATCAGCCAAGGGATCTTCACCTTGGTGTAGAAGCGGAGCAGGGTGCGCCAGGAGATGCCGGCGTCCATGCCCTTCTCACGGGATTTCTTCTCCACACGCTTTCCTTTCATGCTCACAGCACTGCCGCCTCCCTTCCCATAAGTTCCCCGTAGAATGCGTTGGTCTCCAGGAGATCTGCCCCGGTCCCCTCGGTGGCGGTGTGGTCTCGGTCCAGCACCACCACATGGTCCGTGTCCCGGAGCACCCGGGGCTGGTGGGCGATCATGATCACGGTCATGGTATGGCGGAGGGCTGCCACCGCATCTGCCACATCGGCGGCGGAGATGGGATCCAGGCTGGCGGTGGGCTCATCCAGGATCAGGATCTCCGGCTTACTGAGGATGGCCCTCGCCACGGAGACCTTCTGCCGCTGGCCCCCGGAGAGGTGTCCGCCGAACGCGCCCACCTGCCGGTCCAGTCCGTCCGGGTCCTGCCGCACAAAGGCGTCCAGCCGAACCTCCTTCAGCACTGTCCAGATCTCGTCCTCCGAGACCTCCCGGCGGATGCCGTACAGCAGGTTCTCCCGCAAAGTCCCGCTGATCATCGGGGCGTTCTGGGGCACATAGGCGATCTTTCTCCGCCACTGGTCCAGGCCGATGTCCTGAAGTTTCGTGCCGCCCACCAGGATGCGGCCGCTGTCCGGGTCATAGACCCGCTCCAGCAGCTTCAGGATGGTGGACTTGCCGGCGCCGCTGTATCCCACGAGGGCGGTGGTCTGCTTTTCGGGAATGGTGAAGGAGACGTGCTCCAGGGCCTTAGTCTCTCCCCCGTAGGCGAAGGAGACGTCATCGAAGGAGATGTCCCCGGAGTTGGCAATCTCATTGACGTAGGGCTCCACGCCCTCCTCCGGCTGGAAGAGCACCTCCGAGATCCGGTTCATCTGGCCCTGGATGCCCTTGATGGACTCCCACTGGCCGCCCAGGCCGGACACGAAGGTGAGCAGGGTGCCCGCGTAGAGGTAGAAGGTGTACCAGCCGGCGGTGTCCACTGTGCCGTCCTGCAGAAGGCGGATGCCCATGATGATGATCACGATCTCCGGCAAAATACCGATCACCGCGCTCACCATCTGCCGGCCGAAGTCCAGGGCCACCAGGTTCCGGGAGGAGGCATAGTATTCATCGATCACCTGCCGGCCGCGCTTGCTCTCGTAGTTCTGGCGGTTGAACGCCTTTACGAGGGGCAGGCTGGCCATCAGCTCGCTGAGGTAGCCGGTGAGGTCCGCCATGCGGAACCGGGCGGCGTTTTGAAACTTCAGGTTCAACCGTCCCATGACGAAGTTGATGAGCAGGAACAGGGGCACGAAGCCCAGCAGCAGAAAGGATGCCTTCAAGCTGATGCCGCTCATCTCCTGCAGGGTGAGAAACAGCATGTACACGGAGAAGGCGATCCCCAGGATCACGTCCATGATGAAGGCGTTCAGGCTCTCCGTGTCGGTGGTGATGCGGCTGAGCAAGGTGGTTGGGGTGACGCGGTCATAATAGGAGGGCTTCACCCGGAGGATCTTCTCCCAGAGGACGTTCCGGAGATTCCGGTTGGTCTGGTACCGGAACACATGGCCGGCGTAGAGCATGATCTGGCCCAGGAACACCGAGGCCAGCTCCGCCCCGATAAAGGCGGCCACGCTGCCCACGCTGGTGTCTCCGGCGAAGAAGTTGGCGTTCACCTGGGGGATCTTCACCAGCAGGTTGGAGGTGATCACATCGAGAACGATGTAGATCAGCAGGGTGAGCATGGGAATCCGGGCAACCCTGCAGGTGTGGAAGAAGCGCTTCCACATGCCGCGGTTCTCCACCGCGGCGGCGCCGCCGGCTCTGCCGGCAATGGCTGGTCTGGACACGGGACAAGACCTCCGTTTCTTTTTGGTCGCCCGGCTCAGTTCCGGGCCTGCTTGATCTTGGCGAGGTAGCGGTACACGCTCTTCTGGGAGATGCCCAGCACCTCCGCGGCCTTGGCAACGGCGCCCTTCAGCTCAAAGAAGCCGGCATCGTAGAGATCCACCATCACATCCACCCGGTCGTCTGCATCGATCTGGGCGGGATCCAGATACTCTCTGGCCAGGATCTGCTCGATGAGGTCCAGGGTGGGCGCCTCTTTCCGGGGCGGCGCGGACTCCTCCAGGGCGGCGTCATCCAGATCCCGGGCATCGAAGCGGTTCATGTCCGAGGCGAAGTTCAACAGCCGCAGGAACATGGAGCTGTGGGCGGCAATGCAGAGGGCGGCTGCTGGCGGGTCCTCCTCCCCCTCCCCCGGGATAAAGAACACCGAGGCCTTCAGCATCTGGCTGTACTCCACCGGCATGGCCCGGTTCGCGCAGTACCCCTGGCGGCGCACCCAGCCGCTGTCCAGGGCCTGCTCCACCAGCCCCCGCATGGCGCCGATGCTGACCTGGTTTGCGTTGCGGTGATACACCGCCGGCATCTCATTCTTCTGGAGATCGAACAGCACCGCCTCAAACGTGCTGCCCAGGGTCTCCCCCAAAAAGTCCACCAGGTTCATCCACATGGTCCTCTGATCCGACATGGTGCAGACCTCCTCGTTAGAATTTTCTCAGCCGTTTCTCATCCAGAAACGGCTCCTGTCTGAGATTATACGCTTTAAACCGATAAAGTCAAGGGGGCTGTGAGAATTTTTTCTCATTTCACGAGAATTTTTTCTTGACTTTCCCACTCTAAAGTGCTAGCATGGCCTTGCCGCTGGAAAAGGCGGCCAAATTGCGAGAGAAGAGGTTTCACCACCATGCGTAAACTTTGCAAAGCCGCCAGCCTTCTGCTGGTTCTCAGCCTCCTGTTCTGCCTGCTGGCAGCCTGCGGCGGAGACAACAACAGCACGCCCAACGCCAACGACAACCAGACCCAGGCCCCAGCCAACAATGACACCCCTGCGGACAATAACGACACCCCCGCCAACAACGAGGGCGACAGCGGGGACAGCGCAGACGGCAAGGCCACGGTGAACATCACCCTGGTCCTGGAAGACGGCACCGAGGTTCCCTATGAGCTCCACGTCACGGACGGCGCCACCCTGCGGGACGCCCTCTATGAGGCACAGCTCATCAGCGAGGAGACCTACTACAACATGTTCGTGGACAACATCGATGGCCACATTGCAGACGCCCTGAACGATGGCGTCACCTGGATGCCCCTGGACGAGAACGGCGAGCAGATCATGGGCACCTTCGATGAGATCACCGTGAGCGATGGCCAGTCCATCACCCTGCAGTACTACGTGGTCCCCAATTTCGATGACTGATCCCCCAACCGATCCCCGTACATAGCAATAGAGCCACCACGAAGGCCCCGGACGCATCCCGTCCGGGGCCTTTTCCCTGCTGCGCATCATCCGCTCATTTCTTGCAGTTTCCTTTCAATTGCCGTCTGGCGCTGGACAGCGCTGTCCATTCGCCGTACACTGATCCCGGCAAAGACCATCCAGATCGAAATCAGAGAGGAGCGGATCCCCCGTTCCAGACAGACCTGCGGGCACTTCTGGAAGAGCGTGCCCAAACAGACTCTGAGGAGTACTGGACACTGGAGCAGTGCTGGCAGAAGGAGGCGGACTTGCTCTGCACCCACATGGACGAGGCAATCGCCTTTCTCCGAGAGGCGTGCACCGCCGAGGAATACGTGTGGGTGAGCGAGGTGTTCCTGGAGGTCACCCAGCGGACTGGAAGCGAGGAATTTGTCCAGGCCGCCCGCGCCCTGCTCACGAAGTACCCGGAGGAGTCCCGGCAATACCACATCGCAGACTCTGTGGCCGAGGCAGAGGCGGTCCTGGAGGACATGGCGGCAAACCCGGGGTGGTATGCCTTTCTGGACGCGTTTCACGCCCTCGTCCAGGCGCGTTCCGGCCTCTCCCCCAAGGGTGAGGCGGCCATCCTGGCGTGCAACGAGGAGATGGCGGATCTGATCTGCACCAGCCTGGAGTACGCCATCGCGTATCTGCGGGAGGGCTGCCCTGGCGAGGAATACATGTGGGTGAGCGAGGTGTTCCCGGAGGTCGCCCGGCGGACCCACAGCGAGGCCTTCGTCCAGGTCATCCGCTCCTTGGCCAGGCGGTACCCCAGGGAGACCCGCCGGTACGACATCCTTCCAGACATCGAGGCCGCGGAGCAAGCCCTCCACGGCCCGCCGGAATAGCCCTCCCCCAGACATGGCAAACGGCGGGGCAGTGATCCCTCACTGCCCCGCCGGTTCATGCGGTTCTATTGGGTTGTATGGCGTCCGCTCACTTGCTCAGCAGGTTATACAGCATCACAGCCGCCTCGGCTCTGGTGCAGCCCTTGGTGGGCAGGAACTTGCCGCTGGCGCCGGCCACGATGCCGAGGCCCTTGGCCAGGGCGGCGTAGCCCACCAGGCCTGCGGGGATCTCGCCCTCATCGGCGAAACCGGTCTTGTAGATGCCCTCCAGCTTGGCGATGGAGCCGAAGTTGATGGAGTCCATGATGGTCTTCACCACGTCAATCCGGGTTACCAACGCGTCATCGTCCCGCTCCTCTTTTGTGAGCAGGCCGTACCGGTATGCGGTGGCATAGAGGTCGTCCACTGCGTGCTCCTCGGTGAGATCGTAGTCATAGCCCTTTACGGTGAGCACCAGTGCCAGCATATCCAACTGGGTGAGGGCCTTGTCCGGCTCAAACTGCTCGCCCTGGAAGCCGATTTCAAAGGCGGCCAGCTTCTCGATCTGCGCCTTGGCCCAGTGGCTGGCGATGTCGTCATAGGGGCCTACCTCGCCGGTGGAGAAGGTGTCGTAGGGGATGGGCTCGCCGGTCTTGGCATCGATGCCCTGCACGCCTGTCTCCTGGGTGAGGGCATAGCCCAGCACCGGCTTGAAGAGATAGGAGATGCCCCAGTCCTCCAGGGCATTGTAGGGCGGCTTGGAGAAGTCGATGGCGGCGGGGATGTTCACATAGTGGAGGGCGGTGTCATAGGTGCCCAGCCAGGCATCGATGGCCTTGTCCTCGGTGATGATGCCGTCCGTGGTGTCGAAGGTGATGTCCAGGTCGAAATCGGGATAGTAGTCTGCGATGGAGCCGTCTGTGGCGTCAATGGACACCCGCAGGCTGTTGCCGGCGAAGAAGTAGCCGTTGTGCTTCTCGCAGAAGTTGAAGAAATGGGTCCAGTCCCAGGTGTTCTCCGGGTTCATCTCGGTGCTGTCGTAGAGGTCCATGCGGTTGAAGGAGGCCGTATACTGATCCCTCAGGAAGGCCTCGGCCTTGGCCTGGGCCTCTTCAAAAGTGATGGGGCGCTTGGTGTCCTCGGGCAGGTTGCCGTAGGAGGAGACCTGCAGCAGCTTACCGGTTCTGGCGTCCACGGTCACGGCGCGGGTGAGGGTGTTCTTGCCCACCTGTTTGCCGTAGCGGACGTATGCGGTCACCTGGGGGGTCTCGCCCTCAGGGGTGTCCCGCTCCACGGAGTAGCTGGCGCTGCCCAGGGTGTAGTCCCCCAGGCCCAGAGCGGTGATCTTCCGGATGGCAGCGTCCAGCTCTTCCCGGCTCATCACGCCCTCCAGTTTGGCAATGCCCTCCAGCTCGGCCTGAGACAGGCTCTTGTCCCCCTCCGGGGAGGCCTCCGGCGCCTCGGCGGAGTCGTTGGCGGCGCCGCCAGAGCCCATGGTGAAGATGCCATCTCCGGCCTTCTCATAGATCTCGGTGAGGTTCACAAGCTCGCCGGTCTTGGCGTCCACATAGTAGTCATCGCCGTAGACGGGCAGATAGCGGAGCACCGCCTGGGTGGCGTCCGCGTCCGGGAGCACATACTCCAGTTTCATCTCCAGGGTGCCCCGGAGGGTCTGGGCGGCCTTGGCGGCGTCCACAGCGGCCTTGGCATCGGGATAGTCCTCCAGCAGCATGGGGGAGTTCTCATCCCGGTTGAAGCCCGTTACCTTGTTGTCCGCGCAGCGCACCCGGATGTTGAAGCTCAGGTCTGCGGACACGCCGTTCACCAGGATGTCTCCGCCGAAGCGGTACTCAGTGGCGTTCAGACGGCTGGTGGTGTAGTCCTCGTCAAAGGCGGCGGTCTCCGCCTTGGTGAGCACCTTGGCGAGGAAGTCCTCGGCCACCTTCCTGGCTGCAGCCTCATCGCCCTTGGGGAAGTGGGGCATGTCGCTGGAGGAGACAGTGCCCTCCTCCGAGGGGGAGTAGTAGTTGTACGAGATGATCTTGCCGTCCTCCATGGCCTCGATGTTCAGGCTCTCTCCGTCCTCATTGGACCAGGAGAGGTACCAGCCCTGGGCCAGGGGGTTCTCCTCCACATCGCCGTAGAACGAGGTGAAGGCATCTGTGTTCAGATCCAGGGTCTTCTTCACCAGCTCCGTCACCTTGGCCAGGCGGGCGTCCTGGTCTGCGGCCTCGGTGGACGCGGGGGCTGTCGGCTCCTCCGGCCCCGCATCGGCAAATCCGGACGCAGCCAGGGAGCAGGCCATCACCAGGGCCAGAAACAGTGCGAGCAGCTTTCTTTTCATGTTCGCTTCCTCCTTATCAAAAAATCCGCGGGGATAAGTGCAACAAAGGAATATTGGGACGAAACGCTATGCCGGTGCGGCGAGCCGGATCAGCCGGCCCCACTTCCTGGTTATACCATAATACAGGGCAAAAATCCACTGAGAACTTGTAAATTTTCCCGATTTTCAGGGCATACAGGGGCAGTTGAGGCGCGTTGGGTTCCCCACGCCGGCACAGGAGCATCGCCTTCACTGGTATAGACGTAGAAAAGCGGTAAAAGTAGCGGGGGCACGGCAGATTTTTCAAAGAATTTTGCGGGCCAGGTGGCACGAACCGCCCCTGGATTCCGTCTATAGGGTGAGAGGCCTTTCAGACCGCGTCAGAGGAGGAGATGTCCGTGGAGGATGAAGAGATCATCGCCCTGTTTTTCCAGCGGGACCAACGCGCCATTGAGGTGTGCCGCACCCGGTATGGGTCCTTCTGTACCTCGGTGGCGAACCGCATCGCCCCCAGTCGGGAGGACGGGGAAGAGTGCGTCAATGATGCGCTGCTCCGCGCCTGGAACAGCATCCCGCCCCAGCACCCCAAGTCCCTGGGCGGCTTTCTGGCCGCTCTCACCCGCAATCTGGCGGTAGACCGAGTGCGGGAGCACACCGCCCAGAAGCGGGGCGGCGGGGAGATCCCGCTGGTTCTGGACGAGCTGGAGGAGGCGGTGCCGGCCCCCGGCTCGGTGGAGGAGGCGGTGGAGGGGCACCTCCTCTCCGAGTCCATCAACCGGTTTCTCCGCAGTCTTCCAGAGAAGGAGCGGCTGCTCTTTCTCCGCCGGTACTGGTACCTCTGCTCCGTGAAAGAGGCGGGGGCCATGGGCGGCATGAGCGAGGGCACCGCCTCCTCCCTGCTCCGGCGGACCCGGAACAAGCTGAAGAAGCACCTGGAACAGGAGGGATTTGTTCTATGAGCAGGCAAAGTACCGTTCTCTTCGATGCCCTGGCCAATCTGGACCCGGAGCTGGTGCTCGCCGCCGCGCCAATCCCAGCCGAGGCACAGCACAAAAAGCGCCGTCCCCTGTGGGTCATGGTGGCGGCCGTCATCGCGGTAGCCGCCCTTCTGATGGGGGCCGCCGGCATCCTCAACCACTACTTCTCCCTGGGCGGGTTTGCGGTGGAATCCACGGAGCACCACTTCTCCATAGACCTGTCTGCGAAAGGCCCTGTGGAGGCGAAAGACGGCCGGCTGTACCTGGAGATCGATGGAGAGCGCACAGACATCACGGACCTCGTAGATGCGCACACCGCCTATCTATACACCGCATACAACGCCAGCGGCCAGGTGTTCTCCCACATCCTCGCCGGCGGCACCCCGGAGGACTACGGCTGGGTGGAGATCTGGTTTGATGGCGCCAAACAGCGCTATGTGTGGGCCGGCAAACACGGGGAGATGTCCGGCAGCGGCCTTCTGGGAGAGGATCTGGAACTGGCCGGCGCAGAAGAGGTGGCGGATGTCATGGACTGCCCGTGGATCGCGGACGGGGTGGAACAGATCCTGGCCACTGCGTCCTAAGGTGTCCGACGAATGATTTGAGCAATGACATCGTTCCGCACTAAAAGCGGCCTGAGCGCTGTCTCAGGCCGCTTTTGCACAAACGTCCAGCACGGACCATTAGATCGCCCAGGCGGGGTAAAGCCAGGTGGTGCGGTTATATGGCACGAAGTCGTCCGCCAGGCAGATCACAATTCCCGGCTGGACTTCCATCGAGAGATTCGCCAACACGCCAAAGTTCTTGTCCGCATGTGCCGGATCCTTGTTTTGCTTGATCTCAATTGGATACAGCTGATTCCCCTCGATGATCAGCAGGTCTACCTCTTTCTGATCGGTGTCGCGGTAATAGTACAGATTGGGACGTTTGCCTGCGTTGAGGTAGCTCTTCACGATCTCAGAGACCACGTAGGTCTCAAGAAAGGCGCCGCTCATAGGGCCAAGCATCAGACTCTTCGGGGTCTCCCAGCCCACCAGATGGGCCGCCAGTCCGGTATCCAGGAAGTACACCTTCGGTGCTTTCACAAACCGTTTGGACACATTGGTGAAATAGGGCCGCAGGACATAGACGATGCCGGAACGCACCAGGATATTCACCCATTCCTTGGCCGTATGGGCAGAGATCCCTAGGACTCCAGCAGCCTCCTCATACCGCAGCGCACAGCCCGTCTGCGAGGCCAGATAGACCAAAAAGTCGTAAAATCGCTCCGCCTGCCTCACCCGGTTTTGGCCCAATACATCCCGTGTCACATAGGTGGTGACGTAGTCCGCGAAAAACTGGCCCCGATCCAATGTCTCATCCGCAGCGCAAACCTCCGGCATCCCGCCGCGTAAAATGTCCTGGTAGAGCTGGAGCATCGTTTTGGGCCTGTAGGTCTTGACCCGCTCCCCCAGGCTGGCCAGATCCGGGTGAAAGAGGGACGGGCTTCTCCCCTCCAACTCAGCCGAGGAAAGAGACGACATGGTATAGACAGCCATACGCCCCGCGAGAGAATCGGGCACATCCTCCATCATAGAAAACTGTTGGGTTCCCGCGAGCCAATACATCCCGCGGTTGTCTTTTCCGTCCATGGCCATTTGATCTACGATGTATTTCATCTCCAGCAGCAGAGACGGCACCCGCTGAAAGGCATCGATCAGCAGAGGCGGAGGGTACATTGCAAAAAACAGAGCCGGATCTTGTTCGGCGATGCGGCGCACTCTGATATTCTCCAGGGAGACGTATTGGCGCGAGGTGCCGCCAAGGTGCCGGAGCATGGTCGCCTTGCCCGTCTTACGGGCGCCGCAGACCAGGACAACCGGGTATCGGTTGGAGGCCTTGCTCACTCTTTGCGCCAGATGTCTGTTAAGATACATATTGTTCAACTCACAAGATATTCAAAATCCAATTATATTATAAGCAAGTTGAGCCACATTGCAAGAGAAAAACCAGACTTTTATTTTCTGTTTTGAAACAGGCATTGCAGTGCCCCACTGAAAAGCACGCCCGGACGGGTTTCCCCGTCCGGGCGTGTCTCATGCTTGATTTCGCTTGTGCAGCCTGTCCTGCCTCAGAGGCCGAAATACCGGGCCGCGTTGTTGTACGAGATGCCCTCCACGATCTTCTTGAGGGAGGCATCGTGGTTGGGATACTCGCCGTTCTCCACCCAGTTGCCCACCAGGTTGCAGAGGATGCGGCGGAAGTAGTCGTGACGGGCATAGCTGAGGAAGGACCGGGAGTCCGTGAGCATGCCCACGAAGTTGCCCAGCAGCCCCAGGTTGGCCAGAGACTTCATCTGGGCCTCCATGCCGCTCTTGGTGTCGTTGAACCACCAGGCAGAGCCCTGCTGAATCTTGCCCGGCACCTCGGTGCCCTGGAAGCAGCCGATCAGGGTGCCCAGCTGCTCGTTGTCCGCCGGGTTCAGGGAGTACAGGATGGTCTTGGGGCACTCGCCGGTCTCGTCCAGGGCGCTGAGCAGGTTGGCGATGTCGCCGCCGCAGGTGTTCTGGGCGATCATGTCGAAGCCGGTGTCCGGGCCCATCTTGGCGTACATCCGGGCGTTCATGTTCCGCAGGCAGCTGTAGTGGAGCTGCATGGCGATGTTCAGCCGGTGATACTCGCGGCCCAGGTGCACCAGGATGTTGGTCTGGTAGATCTCGGCCTCCTCCACGGAGACGGTGCCGCCGGCGAGGACTTTCGCCAGGGCGGCGTCTGCCTCGGCCTCGGTGCCCGGCCGATAGGGGATGTAGTCCAGGCCGTGGTCGCTGGCGCGGCAGCCCATCTCGGCGAAGAACTCCAGCCGTTTGGTGAGGGCCTCCCGCACCGCCGCGGTGGTGGTGAGGGGTCCCATGCCGGCGCTGGCGGCCAGCTTCTCCAGGTACTCGGCGAAGCCGGGCTTGCTGATGTTGATGGCCTTGTCCGGGCGGAAGGAGGGATACACCTTCACGGAGATAGAGGGGTCGTCCGCGATCTTCTTGTGCCACTCCAGGCTGTCCACCGGGTCATCGGTGGTGCCGATCATGGCCACGTTGGCCTTCTTGATGATGCCCCGGACGGTGAGGTCGGGATCGTTGCGGAGCTTGTCATTGACGAAGTTCCAGCACTCCTCCGCCGTCTCCAGGGTGAGGGGCTTGTCGAAGCCGAAAAACTGCCGCAGCTCCAGGTTGCACCAGTGGTACATGGGGTTGCCGATGGCCATCTCCAGGGCCTCCACAAACTTCAGGAAGCGCTCATAGGCGGGCTTGTTGCCGGAGACATACTCCTCGGGCACGCCGTTGGAGCGCATCACGCGCCACTTGTAGTGGTCCCCGAAGTAGGAGCCGTCCGGGTTCTCGCCGCCCAGCCACACCTCCACGATGTTGTCGAAACGGCGGTCCTCGTAGATCTCCTTGGGGCTGATGTGGCAGTGGTAGTCCACCAGGGGCATGTGCTCCGCGTAGTCGTGGAAGAGATGGCGGGCAGTCTCGGTTTCCAGCAGGAAATCGCGGTTCATGAATTCTTTCACAGCATATAACCTCCGTGCTCTAGCGCTTGATATCGTAGTTCATGTTCATCAGGCTGCGGATGGACTCCACGTCATCGGTGATGTTGCCGTCGCCATGAATCGTGTGCTTGATGGCGCTGGACGCCACGGCGAAGTTCACCATGTCCATGGGCTTATAGTTGTTCATCATGGCATAGATGAGGCCGCTGGCAAAGGCGTCACCGCCGCCCACCCGGTCCAGAATGTTAAAGGTAAATAGCCGGCTCTCGAAGGTGTGCCCCCGGTACCACATGTAGGCCATGAGGCTGTTCTCGCTGCCGGAGTGGGCATACCGCACATGGCGAGCGATGCACTTGATGTTGGGGTAGCGGTCCACGAAGTGCTGGAACACCTCGTCCTGCTGCTCGTAGCTGGGCTGGAAGGGCACGCCGTCCTTCCAGTCGCCCTTGGAATGGTCCTCTTCGTCCTTCCAGAGGTGGTAGGGCTCGATGCCCAGCAGCACGTCCACGTAGGGCAGGCACTGGGTGCAGTAGTCCCGGGCCTCCTCCCAGCTCCAGAGGAGGCTGCGGAAGTTGCCGTCAAAGGACACGGTAAGTCCCTTCTCCTTGGCCGCCTTCATCAGCTTCAGGGTAAAGTCTGCGCAGCTGGGGGACAGGGCCGGGGTGATGCCGCTGCAGTGGAGCCACTCAAAGCCGTCCAGGAGGGCATCGATGTCCACCCCGCTGAAGTCGTACTCGCTGATGGCGCTGTGCTTGCGGTCGTAGGTCACCTTGCTGGGGCGGATCCCGTAGCCGGTCTCCAGGTAGTAGGTGCCCAGGCGGTGGGTGGGGGTCTCCTCCTTGGAGCTCAGGATCACCGGTGTGCAGTGCACATCGTTGGAGCGGAGCATGCGCACCGCGCTCTTGCCCAGGGAGTTGTTGGGCACCACCGTGAAGAAGGTGCTGTCCACACCCAGGTTGGCCAGAGCCAGGGCGATGTTGGCCTCGCTGCCGCCGTAGCTCAGCTCAAAGCTGGTGGCCACGCGGATCTTCTCATAGTTGGGGGGCGTAAGGCGGAGCATGATCTCGCCGAAAGCAAGGAACTTCTGCCCCACGCCCTCAACGCTGAGCGGGTTGGAGTGCACCATGCAGCTCACCTCTGGACGCGGCCGGAGCCATCGCCGCCGGCCAGCTTCTCCACCTCTGCGATGGTGGCGAAGTTGTAGTCGCCCTCGATGGAGTGCTTCAGCGCGGAGGCCGCCACGGCGAACTCCACGGCGCCCTGGGTGCTGTAGCCGTTGGTGAGGGCATAGATCAGGCCGCCGCCAAAGCTGTCCCCGCCGCCGATGCGGTCGATGATGTGCAGGTGGTAGAGCTTGGAGAAGCAGTACTCGTTGGAGGCCACGTCATAGAGCATGGCGGACCAGTCGTTGTCGAAGGCGGACTTGGACTCCCGGAGGGTGATGGCCACCTTCTCGAAGCCGAACTTGTCTGCCAGCTGCTTGGCCACGGACTTGTAGCCCTCTTTGTTCAGCTCGCCTGCGGTGATGTCGGTGGCCTCGGCCTCGATGCCGAACACATCCTTGGCGTCCTCCTCGTTGGAGATGCACACGTCCACATACTGGCAGAGCTCGGTCATGGCCTCCCGGGCCTGGGCGCGGGTCCACAGCTTGCCCCGGTAGTTCAGGTCGCAGGAGATCTTGCAGCCGTGGGCCTTGGCGGCCTTGCAGGCATCGATGCAGGCCTGGACCATGTTGGGGCCGAGAGCCGGGGTGATGCCGGTGAAGTGGAACCAGTTGGCGCCCTCAAAGATGGCGTCCCAGTCGAAGTCGGAGGGGCTGGCCTCCTGGATGGCGGAGTGGGCCCGGTCGTAGATGCACACGGAGGGACGCTGGGAGGCGCCCTTCTCGTTGTAGTAGATGCCCACGCGGTCGCCGCCCCGGACGATCTTGCTGGTGTCCACGCCGTAGCGGCGCAGGCTGTTCACCGCCGCCTGGCCGATGGCGTGGGCGGGCAGCTTGGTGACGTACACGGCGTCCTGGCCGTAGTTGGCCAGGGAGACGGCCACGTTGGCCTCGCCGCCGCCGAAGGTGAACTCCAGGTGGTCTGCCTGGACGAAGCGCTCGTAGTTGTAGGGCTGGAGGCGAACCATCAGTTCACCGAAGGTAACAATCTTAGCCATATCGCATTCCTCCTAGTAAATGTGAGATCTCTCAGATCTTCAAGAGATGGATGGCGAAGCCCAGGACCTCGTCCTCCAGGTAGGCGGCGTTCATGGTGCCGTCCGGCTTGTACTTCTTGGACGAGGCGTCCACTTTGAAGCCCCGGGACTCCAGGTCCTCGCAGGCCGCCGCCACGTCAGGGGTGCCGATGGCGATGTGGCCATGGGTGCCCCGGCCCATCTTCTTGTTCACCTCGATCACGGTGCCGGCGAAGTTGGAGCTGTTGCCCTCCTTCACCTTGAAGCCAAACATGGCCTCAAAGAGCTTCACGGCCTGGAGAGACGCCTCGGCGTTCTCGGCGTTGATGCCGATGTGGGCCAGTGTGTACTCCACCATCAGCCCCGGGCCTCCTTCACGATCTCCACGCTCTTCTTGCAGAGGTCGATGATCTCATCCCACTTGTTGTTGTCGATGAGATCTGCGGTGACCATGTAGCTGCCGCCGCAGGCCGCGATCACGGGGGCCTTCAGGTAGTCCGCCAGGTTCTTCAGGGAGATGCCGCCGGTGGGCATTACCTTGAACATGGGGAAGGGAGCCGCCATGGCCTTGATCTTGGCCAGACCCCCGGACTGCTCGGCCGGGAAGAACTTCAGCACTTCCAGGCCCAGTTTGTACGCCGCATGGTAGTCCGTGGGGGTGGTGCAGCCGGGGAAGATGGGCACGCCCTTGGACTGGCAGTACTTGACGATCTCGATGTCCAGGCCCGGCGTGACGATGAATTTGGCGCCTGCCGCCAGGGCCTCATCCACCTGGGCGGTGGAGAGCACCGTGCCGGCGCCCACCAGCATGTCCGGGCACTCCTGGACCATCAGGGCGATGGCCTTGGCGGCACCGGCAGCCCGGAAGGTGACTTCAGCCACCGGCACGCCGCCGGCGGTGAGGGCCTTGGCCAGGGGAGCGGCGTCCCGCTCGGGGTGGTTCAGCTTGATGACCGGCACCACGCCGATCTGGGAAATGGCCTGAGATACTGCATCCATGATAATTACCTCCTGATAATATTGATCGCAGAGCCCGTCTCAGACGGTCTCATAGAGTTGCTGCAGGAATGTGCGGGAGGACACCGCGTTGTCGTTGGTGGTGTTCTCCAGGGTGGCCTGGACGAAGGGCTTGCGGGCCTTCATCCAGCGGAGGATCTCGGTGTAGTCCATGACGCCGGTGCCGGCCGCGATGCTCTTCAGGTCGTCCCCCGCGGGAACGCAGTCCTTCAGATGCACCACTGCCACGTAGTCTCCCAGCTTTTCGATGGCCTCCCCGATCACCTTGTCCCGCTCCTCCAGGTTACCGGGATAGAGCAGGTTTACGGGATCCAGGATGATCCTGAGGTTGGGGCTGGCGATGGCCTTCAGCACCGCCAGGGCCCGGTCAGGGCTGTACACGATGTGTTTCCACACCGGCTCGATGGCCATGGACACGCCCCAGTGCTCCGCCTGCTCCACCACCGGGGCCAGGCCCCTGATGAAGGTCTCCAGGGCCTCCTGGGAGTGGGTGTTGGCGTCCATCTTGTACTGGGGATTGGGGGCGCCGGTCTCAGTGCCCACCACGCTGCACCCCAGAAGGGACGCCACACGGAGGTGTCCGTAGTACCTGCTCTGGATCTTCTGAAGCTCCTGGGGGTCCGGGTGGGCCAGGTTCAGGTAGCAGCCCAACACCGCCACGTCCAGGTGCTGCTGGGCGAAAACCCGCTTGGTGTACACCGCCAGGCCCTCTGTGAGGGCGCCGTAATCAAAGGTAACGCCCTTGATCACCTTCCCGTAGGCCAGGTGGACGCAGGAGAAGCCCTCCTCCCGCGCCTTGGCTGCCCGCGCCTCCAGGGTCTGGGTCTCGGGGCCCAGTCCCCCGTTGACATCGTGCAGCCGGATGCCGATCTGCATCGCTGCTCGCTCCTTTCTCTCTGGATTGGGGTCTCCCCTGCCGGGCGCACCGCCCGGCAGGGGTTTGCTGATTTAGAACATCTGCTCAGAGAACCACACCGTCTTTGAAGATGGAGATCTCCCGGAAGCCCTTCTCCTCGGTGCGGGTCTTGTGGCCGGACGCCACCCAGCGCACCAGCTGCATCAGGTCCTCCGCCGCCTGGGGAATGGTCCGGGCGCCGTCTGCCACCATGCCGGCGTTGAAGTCGATCCAGGCCGGCTTCCGCTCGGCCAGGGGGCTGTTGGTGGCCAGCTTCAGGGTGGGGGCCGGTGCCCCGAAGGGTGTGCCCCGGCCGGTGGTGAAGAGGATGATATGGGCGCCGGCGGCGGTGAGGGCGGTGGCGGACACCAGGTCGTTGCCGGGACCGTAGAGCAGGTTCAGGCCCCTCTTGGTGACGGGGTCGCCGTAGCCGATCACGTCCACGATGGGGGCCGTGCCGCCCTTCTGGACGCAGCCGCAGGACTTGTCCTCCAGGGTGGTGATGCCGCCCTGTTTGTTGCCCGGGCTGGGGTTGTCGTAGACGACTTCATTGTGGCGGATGAAGTAGTCCTTAAAGCCGTTGAGCATGTCCGAGGCCTTTTGGAAGACCTCCTCGTCCACGCAGCGGTCCATGAGGAACTGCTCGGCGCCAAACATCTCCGGCACCTCGGTGAGCACGGTGGAGCCGCCCATGGAGGTGAACATGTCGGAGAAACGCCCCACCACCGGGTTGGCGGTGATGCCGGAGAGACCGTCGGAGCCGCCGCACTTCATGCCGATCACCAGATCGCAGAGGGGCAGCTCGGTGCGGAAGTACTGGCTGGCGGTCTCCACGCACTCCTTCAAGAGAGCCCGTCCGGCCACCATCTCGTCCTCCACCTCCTGGCAGGTGAGGAACTTCACCCGGTCCGGGTCGTAGTCCCCCAGCTCCTCCAGGAACTGCTCGTGGGTGAGGTTCTCGCAGCCCAGGCTCAGCACCAGCACCGCCGCGGCGTTGGGGTGACGGCACAGGGCGGCCAGCAGCTTCCGGGTCTGGGCGTGGTCGTGGCCGGTCTGGGAGCAGCCGAAGGGGTGGGTGAAGCAGTACAGGCCATCGATGTTGGGTGTATGGGCGATCAGGTCCTGGTTGGCGTCCACCAGCCGCTTGGCCACGTCATTGACGCACCCCACGGTGGGGATGATCCAGATCTCGTTGCGCACCGCCGCCCGGCCGTCCTTGCGGAGGTAGCCTTTGAAGGTCTCCTGCTTGTGCTCCGGTGGATACTCGATCTTGGGGTTGTAGGTGTACTCCACCTCGCCGGAGAGGTTGGTGGCCATGTTGTGGGTGTGCACCCAGCTGCCCGGCTGGATGTCCTCGGTGGCGTGGCCGATGAAGAGGCCGTACTTCACCACCATCTCCCCGTTGGCGATGGGCTTCAGTGCCATCTTGTGGCCCTGGGGGATGTCCTGGGATGCGGTCACGCCCTTGAACACCGTGCCGGCCCCCACCGGGTGCAGCGCCACCGCCACGTTGTCCTTCTCGTGGATTTGAATGAAATCAGGCATATGGGCCCTCCCCTCGTCTCAGAGGCACTTGGCGTAGGCTGCCAGGGCGCCTTCCGTGCGGATGCACTGCAGCGCCTCCACCGCGGCGGCCTCGAAGCCGGGCACTGCGGTAAGGTTCTGGCCCCACATCTGGGTGTTGGTCATCACAGCGTGGGTGAGGGCGGCCGCGTCATCGTCCTTGTGGGCCAGGTAGAACTCCAGCACATAGCGGTCATCCGAGCACACATAGGTGTTGCCGGCGGGGCGCTTGCACACCAGGCCCTCATCGGTGAGCGCCTGGACATCGGTGGAGTAGAAGGCCATGTAGGCGGCAAAGCTGGTGACGAGGCACGGGGGCAGCTTGCCCTCCTTCTCCAGGTACTCCAGAAGGGTGGGCATGTTGCGGGCCCGCCACTTGGAGGTGGAGTTCAGGGAGATGCTCATCAGGGCGTGGGCGATGAAGGGGTTGTTGAACCGGTCCTGGACGGCGGCGGCAAAGCTGGTGCAGTCCTCCTTGTCCAGAGGCAGCACCGGGATCACCTCATCGTACAGCATCTTGTTCATGAAGCCCCGGATGGTGTCGTTTTCCATGCAGTCCCGGACGATATCGAAGCCGGCGAGATACGCACCCAGCACAAAGCCGGTGTGGGCGCCGTTCAGGATGCGGACCTTGCGCTTCTTGTACGGGGTGACATCGGGCACCACAATGCAATTGAGGCCAGCCTTCTTGAAGGGCAGCTTGTCCGCCAGCCAGGCCGGGCCCTCGATGTTCCACACGCCGAAGACCTCGCCCACGTCCAGAAGGGGGTCGGAATAGCCGTTCTGAGCCTCCAGGGCGGCGATCTCCTGGGGATCGCGGATGCGGCCGGGGACGATGCGGTCCACCAGGGTGGAGCAGAAGGTGCACTGGTCGTTCACATAGGCCTTGAAGGCGTCCGAGAGGCCCCACTGGTCGATGTACTGGTTCACGCACTTGAGGAGCTCTTTGCCGTTGTTGTCGATGAGCTCGCAGGAGAGGATCACAAGGCCGTTCCCGCCGGCGTTGAACCGCTCCAGGAGCACCTGGGTCAGCTTGCCGGGGAAGGAAGATGCGGGCCTGTCCTCCAGGTTGCAGGCGGGGTCATAGACGATGCCGGCCTCGGTGGTGTTGGAGACCACATACTCCAGATCCTTGGAGCGGGCCAGCTCCATCAGGGAGGCATAGCCCTCCTCCGTGTAGGGGTTGAGGCAGCGGGACACGCTGGAGATGACGCGCTTGCGGTCTACCTTCTCGCCATTCTCCCGGCCCCGGAGGTACAGGGTGTACAGGCCCTCCTGCTCGTTGATCATGTCGGTGAGGCCCATGGCGATGGGCTGCACCAGCACGCACTTGCCGTTCCAGCCGGCCTTCTCGTTGGAGACGTCAAACCAGTAGTTGGTGAAGGCCCGCAGGAAGTTGCCCTCGCCAAACTGCATGACCTTCTCCGGTGCCTGCTCCAGGATATATCCCTGATATCCGGAGGCCTTCAGAACCTGATAATTCAACCGTTCCATAGGAATCTCCTCCTATCCAGATTTTGCCGCCGTGCGGCATGAAAAAGGGGGCACAGAGTGAACCTGTACCCCTTTTTTGTTCAAGGTGTAAAGTGAAATCTGCGATTGAGCCATGTCCCGCACAGGGCGAGCCACGCCCGGCAAACCTCATCCGGTGTCTCCACTTCTGCGCTGCAGGTGGAGATTCCGTGCGCACCCGTCTCAAACAAGTGGTACTCAAAGGGAATGTGCTGCCGGCGCAGTGCCGCCGCCAGCATCATGCTGTTCTCCGGGGGGACAGACGTGTCCTCCCCGCCGTGCCAGAGAAATACCGGGGGATGCCCCGGGCCCACCCGGTCCGGCAGGTGGAGCTTTGCCCGCACCGCCGGGTCTCCGCCGGACACCGTGGCGGCGGACGCCTCGTGGCAGAAGGGGCCGGTGCTGATCACCGGGTACCCCAGGATCACCGCGTCCGGCCGGCAGCCCGAAGGCAATGCCAGCTCTGGGTCGTCCCAGAGGGCGCCCAGGCTCTCCGCCAGATGTCCGCCGGCGGAGAAGCCCAGGACTGCGATCCGGTGGGGATCCAGGTGCCAGGCCTCTGCATGGCGCCGGATGGTGACCACGGTCTCTGCCAACTCCCGGAGGGGCCGGTATCCGCCGGCCCGCGCCCCGCAGGAGTACTCCAGGACAAACACCTGGTACCCCATGGCCAGAAAGTACAGCGCCGGGGAATCCTTCTCCCGGGGAGAGCAGTACAGATATGCGCCCCCCGGGCATACCACCAGGGCGGGCCGCACCTTATGGGCCTGCAGGCGGTCGTGGTCCTCCTGCAGGTACCCCTGTACCGAGGCCTCCCCGGCGGAGAAGGAGATGACTTGCATCAGGGCTGCTTGCCGATGTAGGCCAGGATGCCGCCGTCCACATACAGGATGTGGCCGTTGACGAAGTTAGAGGCGTCCGATGCCAGGAACACTGCGGGACCTGCCAGGTCCTCTGCCTCGCCCCAGCGGGCCGCGGGGGTCTTGGCGATGATGAACTGGTCGAAGGGGTGGCGGCTGCCGTCCGGCTGGGGCTCGCGGAGGGGTGCAGTCTGGGGGGTGGCGATGTAGCCCGGGCCGATGCCGTTGCACTGGATGTTGTACTCGCCGTACTCGGAGGCGATGTTCTTGGTGAGCATCTTCAGGCCGCCCTTGGCAGCGGCATAGGCGGACACGGTCTCACGGCCCAGCTCGCTCATCATGGAGCAGATGTTGATGATCTTGCCGTGGCCCTTCTTGATCATGCCGGGGATGACGGCCTTGGCCATGATGAAGGGGGCGTTCAGGTCCACGTCCACCACCTTGCGGAAGTCCGCGGCGCTCATGTCCAGCATGGGGATGCGCTTGATGATGCCGGCGTTGTTCACCAGGATGTCGATGGTGCCGACTTCCTCTTCGATCTGCTTGACAAGGTTCGCCACCTGCTCCTCATCGGTGACATCGGCGATGTAGCCGTGGGCGTCAATGCCCTTCTCCTTGTAGGCGGCCAGGCCCTTCTCCTTGTGGGCAGGGGTGAGGTCGTTGAAGCAGATGGTGGCGCCCGCTGCGGCGAGACCGCATGCGATGGCGAAACCGATGCCGTAGCTGGCGCCGGTCACCAGCGCCACTTTTCCGTCCAGGCGGAAGTCTTTCATATCCATATGCTTGTGCTCCTTTATCAATTCGTTTTAGGGTCTTACTTCAGTTCGCAGGCCTTCAGGTTGTCCATGTCGTCGAAGGTCAGGTTCTCGCCGCCCATGGCCCAGATAAAGGTGTAGTTGGCGGTGCCGCAGCCGCTGTGGATGGACCAGGAGGGGCTGATCACCGCATCGAAGTTCTGCATCACGATGGGCCTGAGCTCCGTGGGCTGCCCCATGAGGTGGATCACCGCCTGGTCCTCGGGGATCTCGAAGTAGGTGTACACCTCCATGCGGCGCTCGTGGGTGTGGCAGGGCATGGTGTTCCACACGCTGCCAGGGGCGAGCTGGGTGAGGCCCATGGAGAGCTGGCAGGTCTCCAGCACATCCGGGTGGATGAACTGGTTGATCACCCGCTCGTTGGCAAAGGCCTTCTCGCCGGTGGGGCGGTGGTTGGCGTTGGCCATGGTGAGCAGCGTAGTCTTGGTCTCCTTGTGGGCGGGGGTGGAGGCCAGGTAGAACTTGGCGGGGTTCTCCGGGTCCGCGCTGGAGAAGGTAACCTCTTTGGCGCCCTTGGAGATGTAGAGGCAGTCCTCATACACCAGCTCATAGGCGGTGTCGTCCACCGTGATGGTGCCCTTGCCGCCCAGGTTGAAGATGCCCGCCTCCCGGCGCTCGAAGAAGTAGTTGGTGCCGAAGTTGGCCATGATGTCCACGCCCTTGTCGATGGGCACGGTCTCGTGCACCGGCATGATGCCGATGATCACCATGCGGTCCACATGGGAGTAGGTGGCCTGCACCGTGTCCGGCACGTAGAGGTCGGTGATCAGGAATTCACGGCGCAGCTCTTCGGTGGTGTACCGCTTCACGTCATTGGGGTTGGCAGAGTAGCGAATGTCCATAGAGATCTCCTTCCGTGGGAATTACTTGATAACGTTCTCGGTCTCCCCATCGAAGAGATAGACCTCCTCTGCGGGGATGGAGAAGACGATGGAGGTGTCGGTCTCCGGGGTGTCATGGGGATCCACCTTAAGGATGGCCTTGTCCTCGCCGGAGGTGATGTACACGTTGGTGTTGTCTCCCAGCATCTCGGTGAGCTCCACCTCTGCGGTGATCTGGTGGGCGTTGGGCTGTGCGCCCAGCACGATGGCCTCGGGCCGGAAGCCGAAGACGATCTGCTTGCCCTCGTACTTGGAGGCCTTGGCGCCCAGCTTCTTGGCCACGTCCAGGCTGTTCTTGCCGAAGGGGATCTTGCCGCCCTTGACGGTGCCGCGGATGAAGTTCATAGGCGGCTCGCCGATGAACCCTGCCACGAACACGTTCACGGGGTCGTAGTACAGGTCCTTGGGGGTGCCCACCTGCTGGATGTAGCCGTCCTTCATGACCACGATCCGATCTGCCAGGGTCATGGCCTCGGTCTGGTCGTGGGTGACGTAGATGGTGGTAGCGCCGGTCTGGCGGTGGATCTGGGCGATCTCAGAGCGCATGGTGACGCGCTGCTTGGCGTCCAGGTTGGACAGCGGCTCGTCCATCAGGAACACGCCCACCTTGCGGATGATGGCCCGGCCGATGGCCACACGCTGGCGCTGGCCGCCGGACAGCGCCCGGGGCAGACGGTCCAGGTAATCCGTGAGGCCGAGGATGGCCGCGGTCTTCTTCACCTTTTCCTCGATCACGTCCTCGTCCACGCCCTGGAGTGTGAGGCCGAAGGCGATGTTGTCGAAAACGGTCATCTGGGGGTACAGAGCATAGCTCTGGAACACCATGGCAATCTGCCGCTCCCGGGGGCCCCACTCATTGGCCCGGGCGCCGTCGATGAGGAAGTCACCGTTGGAGATGTCTTCCAGACCGGCGATCATCCGCAGGGTGGTGGACTTTCCGCAGCCGGAGGGGCCGACGAAGACGATAAACTCGCCCTTCTGGATCTCCAGGTTGAAGTCATGCACCGCATGAAAGCCGTTCGGATAGATCTTGTTGATATTTTTCAGGGTCAAGTATGCCATAGCTCTCGCTCCTTATTACACGGTTTCATCAGACAGGTCCGGACGCCGGAGAGGAGCCGGACGCCGTCAGCCCTGTGTATGGTTTTTGAGAAAGCGGAAATGGTACAATAAACTGCAGAGTCCCATACAGGGCCTGGGAAAAAAGAACTCTGCCCCGGGCAGCGTTCCTCTTGCCCAGGCTCTGTCTGGTTCTGTTCTTCTTTCAATGGTGGAAAATCAGGAAAAATGGCGGAAAAAGTTTGTGAAAGAGTAGACAAGCCGGATTTCATTTGGTAAACTGGCGGAAGTCTAGCCCTAAACCATTGCCGACAGGAGAAACGGTACTATGAATCGCATTATCTATGTGGGCAAACATGCCCTGACACTTTCCGTGTCCAGACACGCGCACAACAGTTGGGAACTGATCTACTGCACCAGCGGAGACGGCACGATCTTCTTTGACGACCGCTCCATCCCGTACCAGACCGGAGACACCGTGGTGATCCCCATCCGGGTGCCCCACAGCAATCACAGCGATGGGGGATTTACCAACATCCACATCAACATGGACGAGGCCACCTTCCCGGACCGGGATCCCTTCCTGGTGCGGGGGGATGCGGGCAACCTGCTGCTGGACGCCTTCCAGGGGGCGTACCGGTGCTACACCAGCAAGACCCCGGGGTTCAACGTGCTGCTGCCCATCTACGGACAGCTCATCGCCACCGCCCTCACCCTGCAGGAGCCGGAGCGGGCCCACAGCTCCGTGGTTCTGGAGATTCAGCACCAGATCCACCAGTGCTTCCCGGACGCCTCTTTCGACCTCAACGCCTATCTGCACACTCTGCCCTTCAACTGCGAGTACCTGAAGAAGCTCTTTAAGAAGGAGACCGGCCTCACGCCGCTGCAGTACCTCACAGACCGGCGGCTGGAAAATGCGGCCACTGTGCTGTCCATGGCATACGGTCGGCAGAACATCACCGAGGTGGCAACCCTCAGCGGATTTGCCGAGCCCCTCTATTTCTCCAGGCTCTTCAAGAAGAAGTACGGGGTGAGCCCCAGCCGGTATCATCCGGAGGCCCCGGCGCCCACCAGCGATTCAGACAGCATGAAGATCATGCTTTGAGCCGCTTCACCTCGGTGTAGGCCATCACAAAGGGGGCCACACCCTTGGCATCGTTCTCCACCACCGGCTCGGAGATGTAGTACTCGTAGGAGCCGTCTCTGCGGCGGTTGTTCTCCGGGCCCAGCCCTGCCACGAGGCAGATGCCGCCCAGGTTCAGCCCGCCGTCCGTAAAGGTCAAATACTTCTCGATGATGCCGTCAAAGGTCTTCTGGCCTTTGGCGGCATAGCTCTTGTCCAGGATGCCAAGCCGCGCCGCCTTCAAAGTGGCGTAGGCCAGCATGGCGCTGCCGCTGGTCTCCAGGTAGTTGCCCTCCCGTCCGGGCTGGTCCGGCACCTGCCAGTACATCCCGGTCTCCGGGTCCGCATAGCGCTGGACGCTCTCCAGAAATTCCTTCAGGATCTCCTGGAAGCTCTTGCGCTCTGGGCCCTCCGGTAGGATCTCGCAGAGGTCCGCCAGGGCCACCGAGAACCAGCCCAGGGAGCGGAGCCAGAAGTTCTTGGAGCACCCGGTGATGGGGTCCGCCCAGAAGGCGCACCGGGAGGCGTCATAGCCGTGGTAGTAGAGGCCCTTCTCCTCGTTGAACATCTTGGCCCGCACGGTGCGGATCTGGGAGGCGATGTCGCTGTAGTCCCCGGAGCCCAGATACTTCTCGTACATGGCCCGGAAGGGCTGCGCCATATAGATGCCGTCCAGCCACACCTGGTTGGGGTAGATGGCCTTGTGCCAGTAGTTGCCTTCATAGGTCCGGGGGTGGTCGTCCAGGGTGGACTTCAGCACCTCCGCGGCCTTGCGGTACTTCTCCTTGCCGGTGCGCTGATAGAGCTCAAACAGCACCCGGCCCTCGTTCACATCGTCCAGGTTGGAGTCCTCCGGCCGGAAGGTGCGGATGGCGCCGTCCTCCTCCACGAAGGCATCGATAAAGTGCTCAACGAAGTCGAAGTAGCGGCTGTCCCCGGTGATCCGGGACATCTCCAGCAGCGCGGTGAGCATGCAGCCGTCGATGTAGTTCCACTTCGTCTTCTTCCCCGCCCGGATCTGCTCCAGGTTCCAGGCGGTCCGCTCCGGGGTGGACTCCTCCACCAGCCGGAGTACATATGCGTCAATCTGGCTGTAGTCCATTCAGAGTACCTCGTTTCTTCCCGCCCGGGTGGGGCGGGTCTATGGGGTGGGGGCCTCAGTGTACCTCCAGGCCCTCCACGGAGACGGACTCCGCGTGGTCCGTGATCAGCGGCTCGCCCTCTACCCCGCTGATGGAGCAGTTGCGCACCTCAACGTCCCGGACGTTGTCCAGATAGAAGCCCAGTTTGCACCGGTCCTCAGCGAAGTTCTGCATGGCAGGCTTGCCGGGCTGTGCGTCCTCGGCAAAGGACACCGAGATGTTCTCCAGGCGCACCTTCTCGATGGGGCTCTCCGGCAGGCCGTCAATGTAGCAGGCGGCCACCTGGGCCCCGGTGCACTCCATGTTGCGGAAGGTGAAGGAGCCGGTTCTGGGGGTGCGGTCGTCCACAGGGAGCTTCTCCCGGGACCAGACGTACTCGGTGTACCGGTCCGGATCGCAGCAGTTGTACCAGAGGTTGATCACGATGGGGGTGAGCACCCCGTCCATGCGGATGTTGTCGAAGGAGACATCCGTCACCACGCTGTCCTTGCCTCTGCCCCGGCGGGACTTGATCCGAAGGCCACGGTCTGTGGCCTGGAAGTAGCACTGGGACACATGGAGGTCCCGGATGCCGGCGGCCAGCTCGCTGCCCAGGGTCACCGCGCCGTGGCCGAACTGCATCAGGCAGTTGCGGATGTTGTGGCGGCGGGCCGGGGTGCGGTACTTGCGGGCCATGTCGATCTTGCCGGACTTCACGGCGATGCAGTCATCGCCCACCGAGAAGCGGCAGCCGATGATGTCCACGCCGTCACAGCTCTCCGGGTCGATGGCGTCCGTGTTGGGGCTGTCCTTGGGGGCCTTCACATGGATGTCCAGGATGGACAGGTCCCTGGAGTAGAAGGGGTGAATGTTCCAGGATGCGCTGTTGGCCACCGTGATGCCGTGGAGCACGATGTTGCTGCAGCGGTTCAGGAAGATGGCCCGGGGCCGCATGACGGACCACTCCTTGAAGTGAGTCCACCAGTCTCCGGCGCCGCCGTTGCCGTCGATGCAGCCCTGTCCCACGATGGAGACGTCCCGCACGTAGGAGCCGTGGATTAGAGACTGATACATGGGCTGCTCCACGCCCTCAAAGGAGGCCATGGGGGTCTCTTTGCCGGTGACGGAGTCCACGCACACCGGCGGGATCACCGGGTAGTGCTCCCGGTTGGGGTTGCCCAGGATGGTGGCGCCCTTTGCCAGCTCCAGGGTGATATAGCTTTTCAGAGAGAGGGGGTAGGTGAGATAGGTGCCCGGGGGGAAGTACAGTCTTCCGCCTCTGGGGATGAGGTTGATGGCGGCCTGGATGCAGGGGGTGTCATCGTGCACACCGTCTCCCACCGCGCCGAATTCCCGCACGCTCACCCGGCAGTTGTCCGGTGTGGTGTGGACGGTGAGGTGCTCCGTCTTTCCGGAGGCGAACACAATCGTCACGGTGTATTTGGTGTCTGAATCCAGGTTGAACAGCGAGAACACATTTGCGTTGTGCTGATACTGTTCCTTGCCGTTCAGCAGCACCGTGTAGGGCTCGCTGGAGTAGTAGGGGGTATCAGCGTCCAGCTCGAAACAGGCCGAGCTGCATCCGCAGTACAAAAGACGTGTCATAGTATTCTCCTTACTGGGCCGTGCGTCTCACACCGCCCCGGACATGGGATTGCAGTTTCAATTTGATGGTGATAAAGAGCTGGTCCACTGCCATGGAGAAGACGCCGAAGAGAATGGGCTCCACCCCGATGGCAATCGTATCGGACGGCAGCCGCAGAATTGCGCTGAGCGCCACGTTGATCACCGTGTAGATCCCCACCACACACGCCAGAATCACGTAGCAGTAGAGGATGTTCAGCGGGAAGGTCCAGTAGCTCTTCTTGGGGAACATCATGTAGCGGTCATTGGCGCCCTTGGTCCGGGCGAAGTACCGCAGCACGTTGTTGGTGAGCAGATCCGTCACCATGCCGAAGCAGATGCCGGTGATGAACAAGGTGTCCACCATGTTGGCCATGTAGATCCCCAGGCCCCAGATGAAGAAGAAACACACCGCGCCGGCAAACCAGGCCTTGATAAAGAGGAGTTTCACCCACTCGGCGATCTTGATCTTGGAGCCGGAGCGGTACTTGCGCAGTTCCGCCTCGGGGACGATCGGAGAGTTGGACTCATCCGCCTCCACCAGGTCGTTGATCGCCTGGGTCTTCAGGTCATAATACCCGGATTCCTTTTCAATTTCCGGCTTCGCCGGCTCATTGCGCTTTTTCTTGCTCATGGACAGCTCCTTCAGTACGTCTTGCTTGTGCGGGAGGCCCGCAGACCGGGCCTCCCGCAGATTCGCTGGTTAGTCTTCGCCAGAGATGTCGATGGTGGCCATATCGCCGTTGCCCTCCACCTCGATGGAGGTCTTGATCTTCTTGATGAACTTGCTGTACACGGGGAGCAGCAGGGTCAGCACGATGGTGGCGATCTGGAGATAGACGTGGGTGTACACCTCGCTGTAGGCCTGGGCGATGTAGTAGTTCTTCTCAGTCACAACGATGGTGTTCTCCGTACGGGTGAGAGCGACATAGATGCCGTTGGCATAGATGAGGTCCGCGGCGATGGTGATGCCGATCATGATGATCAGCAGGCACAGCATCAGCTTGTTGGTGGGCTTGCGGTTCGGGAAGGTGTTCATGAACACCAGGAAGGACAGGATGGACAGCAGCATGGTGATGAAGCCGCAGAGGCCCATTCCAGTGCCCTGGATCAGAGCCGTGGTGTCCGACATGTGCATCAGGTTCAGCGAGTACTCCAGGAAGGCGATGACCAGCATCGCCATGGGGATCATGGAGGGCTTGCGCTTGAGTGCCACCAGGAACTTGCGCCAGATCTCCGCGATGCCGTGAGGCTGCTTGGGAGCGGTCTTAGCTGCAGTCTGATTTGCCATTACCGATTCCCCCTTATCGCGTTAGTCGTCTCTTTGTCGAAGAAGTGCTTTCTGGTGAAGGTGAAGCCTGCGGTGTCGCCCACCTTGTAGGTCTTCCAGCCCTTCAGCTTGGCGGTGGCCTTCACGCCGGAGCCGGCGAGGGAGGTGTACACCAGGGTGTTCATGCCGAGGTTCTCGCTGTTGGTGACGGTAGTCTTGAAGTCAGACCCCTCGGTGATGTTCTCGGGGCGGACGCCCAAAGTGATCTCCTTGCCCTGATAGCCCCGCAGGATGCCCTGCTCTTCGGGGGTAAGGCTCACGGTGTAGCCCTTGCCCTGGAGCTTGTCTCCTGCCACCTTGACATCGAAGAAGTTCATGGGCGGCAGGCCGATGAAGCTTGCCACAAAGACGTTGTCCGGGCTGTCGTAGAGCTCCAGCGGAGTACCAACCTGCTGGACGTGGCCCATGGACATGCACACGATCCGGTCTGCCAGAGTCAGGGCCTCGGTCTGGTCGTGGGTGACGTACATCATGGTGGCGTTCAGGCGCTTGTGGAGCAACAGGATCTCCCGGCGGGTGGCGCCGCGGAGCTTGGCGTCCAGGTTGGACAGCGGCTCATCGAAGAGGAAGACCTTCGGGCTGCGGACGATGGAACGCCCCATGGCCACACGCTGCCGCTGGCCGCCGGACAGCTGGCTGGGCTTCTTGTTCAGCTGCTCGGTGAGGCCCAGGATCTCGGCCGCCGCCAGCACTTTCTTGTGGATGACGTTGGGGTTCTCTTTCCGCAGGGTCAGGGAGAACGCCATGTTCTCATAGATGGTCATGTGGCCGTACAGAGCGTAACTCTGGAAGACCATGGCCATATCCCTGTCCTTGGCGGGGGCAGCGGTGATATCCTTGCCGTCCAGCAGGAGCTTGCCGGCGCTGATATCTTCCAGTCCCGCGACCATGCGCAGGGTGGTGGACTTTCCGCAGCCGGAGGGGCCCACCAGGACGATCAGCTCGCCGTCCTTTACGTCCAGATTGAAGTCAAAGACCGCCTGAACGTTGTTGTCGTATATCTTGTCGATATGCTGAATGTTCAACGTAGCCATGTCTTTGCCCCCTTACGCTTTCTTGGCCTCAAGTTCCTTGAGGTGCGCGTTCAGTTCCGTGCTCTTCTTGATATTGATCAGGGCAGATGCCAGCAGCAGTACGCCGGAGACCACAAGGAAAATGCACTGCCACATGAACTGGCCATCGCCCATGACCTTGGTCTCGGCGCCATTCACCATCACCATGGCGTTGTGGGCCTTCATCGGGATCTGGGTGATCCGGACGAACTGCATCACGCCCGCGACGATGAGGGCATAGGAGTACGAGGTCACGTAGTTCTTGACGCCCTCCGAGCACAGGAAGACGATGAGCAGGAACAGCAGGTTGTAGATCACGGAGAGACCGATGTTGTAGTTATAGTAGTAAGTACCCACATCGGACTGGTAGAGATTCACGAAGTAAAATACATCGAACAGAATGCCGAAATAGCACAGAACTGCGGAGCGAGAGTTGCGGATGAACCGCATCCGGTCTCGGGCTATGACTTTCTCATCGTCCATGTTCATCTTGCAACTGCCCCCTTCCCCTCTTTTACTACGGCTGCTTCATCTTTCATCAGCATGACCTTCCAGATGCAGTTGGCCACCAGCAGCACTGCCACGAGAATCAGCAGGCCGCACACCAGGTAGTGGAGGTCGAACCAGAAGGTGTCGTTGGGGCCGATGTAGAGGGTCCCGCGGGACTCAGCCCACTCCTTCAGCTGGTCGAAATCCACGTACGTCTTGTAGTATGTCTTAAACGCCTCCACATAGCCGTGTACGATGACGGACATCACAACGGCGGCCACAGAGTACAGCGCTGTGGACACGAAGTTGCCGATGTAGTAGCGGCGGCGGACATTGGTGTTGGTGAGAAACAGCAGGGCTGCCAGCAGGATCAAAACGATGCTGCAAGCCAGCATGTACGCGTTGAAGTCCTGCATGATGAAGTAAATCCAGGCACCATAGACACGAGCGCTGTTCCAGTAGTCATCCGGGTCACGGATGCTGGTGTACATGCTGTCGTAAATGTCTGTCATGTAGCCCAGGGCATAGATGAAGAATATTGCGGCGACAATGATAGCAGCCAGACAAAGGATCTTCTGCGCGATCATTTGTTTTTTATACATGGCGGCCTCCTCCCAAGGGACTTTCTCCCCACCCCGCCGGGGATCTCGCGATCCCCGGCATGGGTCGGGCTTGTTGCCTTTTTGGTCTCCTCCCGCAGCTGTCTCCGCCGCAGGAAGGATAGGTTTCTATGCGGATGGTTCGCGGGTTGAATTAGCTGTTGTAGTAGTCAACGGCATCCTGCCAGGCCAGGTTCTGGATGTCCAGATACTGGGTGACGTGCCAGTCGCCGGCGCAGCGGGCGGCTGCGGCATCGGCATCGGTCAGGCCGTTGGCGCTGATGGCAGAATAGCCGCCGACAATCAGTTCGATGAGCTCGTTGACGTTGTCATCGTTCATAGAGAACATGGTCTGGAGCTCGGTGTACTGGTTGATGGCCTCGTTATCGGTCTTGGTGGTGGGCAGCGTGGTGGGCACGATGGTATACCAGTCGCCAGTCAATTCCAGCTTCGGGTGCTTGATGGTGCCGAGGGCGATAGCGGTGGAGATGTAGCCGGCGCCTTCCTTGCCGATATCGGTGGTGCACTGATACTCGAAGGCCTGGCTCTTGACGTAGGACAGGGTGGAGCCCAGCAGGCGGCGGGCATAGTTGGTGTAGTTGCCGCCCTGCTTATCCCACAACTCAGCTTTGGTGGCGTCAGAGATCTCGGGCCACTCCTCGCCGTTGAAGTTGAAGGTCACATAGCTGCCATCGGCATTGGTCTTGATGAACTCATCGGGGCCGTAGCTCATGAGGATCTGGCCTTCCTTGGAGTATGCATAGTCGATGAGGGACAGAAGGGCATAGAGCTTGTTGTCGTTGCCGGCAACACCGTCGGCGGAGATGCCCCAGCCGCCGGACTTGACGGAACGCCAGGACTCAGTGAAGCGCATGTACACGCCATCGGCATTGCTGCCGTCATACCAGCGGGACACAGGGACCATAACGGCGCGATAGGCCTCGCCGTCCTGCAGCTTGCTGTCGTTGTAGAGGGTCTGGGTCTGGTTGTAGTCGTAGGACATGAAGCCGGAGTCGGACTCCAGGTAGTTCTCAGACTTGGTCTCGGCCTTGGCCAGGAAGTCGGCGGAGATCAGGCCCTCCTGTGCCAGAGCGTTCATTCTGGCCATGGCATCCCAAGTGGCGGGGTTGGTGCGGGCATCGGCCAGGTTGCCATCGGAGTCCACATACAGCCAGTCCTTGCGGCTCTCAACACCGCGTACGCCGAAGAGGCAGCCGGCCATACGGAGCATGTCCAGACGGCGGCTCATCTTGTTCTCCTCACGGGCGAAGATGCCCTGCACCTTGGTGCCGTCGGCATTCAGAGTGGCGCTGTTGGCCACCACGCAGCGGACCAGGGCCACCAGTTCGTCGGCGTCCCAGCAGGCGTTCTGGCCGATGAAGAGGTCGGCGCGGTCGGTGCCATAGTAGCCGCCGTAAGTGGCATCGATGTAGTCGCGGAGCATGTTGACTGCGTCTACGCCGCTCATGGAGCCGACCTCGTTCATCTTGGCGATGATGTTGCCGTAGGCGTCGTAGTTCTTGGTCACGGTCTCGGTGCCAGTGCCGTCCTTATTGACGGTCTCGATTTCGATGGAGCCGCTGGTGGGCATGAAGGGCTGATACACGGGGGTGGCGGTGTTGTCGCTGGAGTCAGCGGAGAAGGCGCCATCGCCGTTCAGAAGCTTCTGAACCCAGTCAACACGCATCAGGAACATGCGCTCGATATCGTTAACGCCGTCGAAGTAGGGAGCATAGTAGAAAGCGCCGGTCTTGACATCGCTGACGATGGACAGCTTGACGATGGGGTTGGCATCGAGGTAGGCCTTCAGGTTGGGCATCATGTCGAGGTACTGGTTGATGTCGACGATCTTGCCGGCGGTGCCGTTCTCAGACAGCTGTGCGGCGGTACCGGAGACCAAGTCCACCTGGCTCATCTGCTGCTCCCAGTACTCGAACTCCTTGGAGTCGCCGTTGCCCTGATACACGCTCTCGAACTCCACGCCCAGGATCTCCTCGAGCTTTTCCCAGGTGGGCTTCAGATCGCCGGTGTTGTAGGTCTTGCCATTGGCCAGGGTGATGCCCTCGCCTGCGGTATCTGCGTCAAAGGCGATACCGGTGTTCACGTTGTTGTAGCCCACGCCCATGCGGAGCGAGGTGCCTTTTTCATACTTGTCGTAAACGGTCTCACCGGTGGTGGCCGGCGGGGTGTCGCCCTGGCCCTCATTGCCGCTGGGGTTGTCGGCGGGGGTATTGCCGCCGCCGTTATCGTTGCTGCTGGGAGCCTTGGTGGTCTCAACGGTGGTGCCCGGTGCCGGGGGCGCGGGGATCTCCGGGGCGCAGGCGGCCATCAGGCCCACCATCATGGCCAGGGTCAGAAGAACTGCAAGGTACTTCTTCAGATTTTTCATAATTATCCTCCTTGATATCGATCACATTGGACATAGAACTCGATCCGGCAGAGCCGGTGCAAGGGGTCTCCGGATTACTCCTTCACGCCGCCGACATTGGTGCCCTTGGCGAAGTATTTCTGGATGAAGGGGTAGATCACGAGGATGGGGACGATGGAGCAGACGATCAGCGCGTAGATGGCCGAGTCTGTGGCGTAGGGCTTGTTCCAGCCGGCGATCTGCTCGGTATCGGTGAACTGCTCCAGCTTCAGACGGATAAACACCTGCAGGGGCTGCTCGTTGGTGTTGGAGATCATCTGGCGTGCCCAGAAGTAGCCGTTCCAGCGGGAGATGGCGAAGAACAGGGCCACCGTGGCGATGGTGGACTGACTCATGGGGATGTGCACTTTTGTCATGACCTGCAGCTCGCTGGCGCCGTCCACAATGGCAGCCTCCTCGACCTCGGAGGGGACACCTTCGAAGGCGTTGCGCAGCAGGATGATGTTCATGGCCGCCATGCCCATTGCGATGACCACCAGCCACTTGTTGTCCGTGATGCCGATGCCCTCCATGATGTCGCGGGTGGCGATGTAGTTCAGGTACTGCGGTACGATACCGGCGGAGAACCACATGGTGAACACCAGGAAGAAGTTGAAGGCCTTCCGGAACAGCAGGCGCTTCTTGGACAGCGCATAGCCGCCGAGAATGGCGGTGAACATCGCCCACAGAGTGCCGTACAGGGTGATGAACAGCGTGTTGGAATAGGCATTCCAGAACATGTTATCGTTGAACATCTCCGCGAAGGCGCTGAACTGAATCTCCATGGGGAACAGGACGATCTCGTTGTGCTCTACCGGTGCCCGGCCGCTGATGGCGGCGGACACGGCATACACAAAGGGATAGAGACAGGCCAGAGCGAACGCCGTCAGCAGGGTGTAGCTGATGATCTTGAAGATCAATTCAGAGACTTCAAGTTTTCTTTTCATAATGCACCCTCCTGATTAGTACAGCGACGTGTTCGTGGCCTTACGGGCAATTGTGTTGGCGCCGATGACCAGGATCATTCCGATGACGTTGTTCATCATCTCAGAGGCTGATGCAAGTCCGATGCCCGCCGCGCTTTGGTTGCGGTAGGCGAAGGTGGAAACAACGTCGGCGGTGACATACGTCTCCGTCTTGTACAACAGCAAGACCTTCTCATAACCGATGTTCAGCAGGGAGCCGATCCGGTTGATGAGCATGATGACGATGGTGGAGAGAATGCTGGGCAGGACCACGTAGCGCATCTGCGCCCACTTGTCTGCGCCGTCAATCTGTGCCGCCTCGTAGCTGGTGGGAGAGATGGCGATGATAGCCGCGAAGAACACGATGCTGTCATAGCCGGCAGTCTCCCAGATGCCGCTGATCTGGTAGATTGCGCGGAAGAAAGCTGGATTGTTTAACAGGCCCGCGTTACCGGTCTCCTGCGTGATCAGCCCCAATCCTACCAAGGCCTGGTTGATGATGCCCATGCCGGAGATAGAGGACCCCTGCTTCACCAACATGGTGACCAGAGAGGTCATAACGACGGTGGACATGAACTTGGGCAGGTAGGTCAGAACCTGAAACACACTGCGGGCTGCATTGGAACGGATCTCATTGAAGAAGAGTGCCAGGATGATGGGGATCGGGAAGCCGAAGCACAGGCCGTAGAAGCTGAGGATGAAGGTGTTGCGGAGTGCTCTCCAGAAGTCGGTGGAGAGGGAGTCTCCGCCCACCAGAAGGCGCTTGAAATAGGAGAACCCGGCAAAATTCTGCTGGGCCACCGGAATCACGTCGTCTTGTACTTTGAAGCAGCTTAGCAGTTCGTACATCGGCAGGTAACGCCAGCAAATGAACACGAACAGCATGGGCACCAGCATCAGGTACAGACGCCAGTCTTTCAGGATGGTAAGGCCTACGTGTTTCCAGTAGTGCTTCTCAACGTCGTCCCGCACAGCCTGCTCCGGACTCACTCGATAGACACCCGCTGATTTGTCGAACTCGAGAAAATCCGTTGCCCTAACTTTCATAGTATACCTCCTTCTTGTTCCTCCTTCTCCTGCTCTTTCAGGCGGAGGAGGTAATGTATTTGATCCTCATAGACACCGTCCAGCTTACGCGCTATCCAGATGATCACGAAAGTAAAGATGTAGGAAAGGCTGTCCCGGGTGAAGAACGCCAGGACCTCGGACAAGCTGTGGCCCAGAACGAGCCCCACCGTTGCCCTTCCTACGTGCATCAACAGCTGCACCAGCATGGGAAAGATCAATCCCAGCTCACTGGTGCGCACCTTTTCCTTGCCGATCTTCTTCATGATGAAGGGGATGGGCAGTGAGAAGAGGTTGCCGATGATGTAGATGACGAACTGCTCTTGGGTTGCACTGGAGAACACACAGAAGACCACTGCGGATTCTACCGCGTAAATGGCGCCCCAGGGGCCCCACCGCATGTAGCAGATGGAGGTGAGGGCTGCCGCCAGAGATGCGGTATAAAGCTGGTTCGCAAACCAAGACCGCGATGCTGTGACGATCAAAGACTCAAAGATAGCGAGCATGATCCCCATGATCACGATATCGATGATCCGATATTCTCCTATGGTGCGCTGTCTCTCCATTCAATTCCCCCTTTGGAATGCTCCGTCTGCCGGGCCCGTTGGAATGTGTGAAAAAGCGGTATTTCTTCGAAAAACCTGCACAAAAATGCATATTTTCCAGGAAAAAGCCGGAGAAATCCCACTGCATACCGCCGATCTATCCCAGCGTTCTTCGGCCTTCGGCAAAAAGCGCAGCCTCGTTTGTGCATTCCGCCCACAAACACGGCTCCTTTTTCCTGACAAATTATAGAGGTTTTCCCCTTTCGTGTATATGGACAAACCCGAAAACTTCATGCACAAAACGGACTTGTTGCAGCTTGCCCAATTTCTCAGAAGATTGGCGCCTTTTCGCGGGCATTCTGCTCAGAGATGGTCCGTCAAAGTGCCAAATGCCCTGTTCTGCAAGGGTTTTGGCCGTTTTTCGTGCTCTGTTTCATAATTTCCTGCCCATCCGCATTTGGCCGGTCATACCCGCATTCCGGACAAATGGCAGGATTCCCAGTCTTTTCCCTGATCGGTTTTGTCCATACCTGGCTTATCTGCACGGAGGATATGGTTTTTCGAAAAAAGTTCTCAAATTTGCCTTCTAGAACAACAATTGCTC
>CANRFN010000046.1 GCA_947629915.1 uncultured Oscillospiraceae bacterium
TTCTAAAATATCGCTGTTCTAGCGGAATTTATGAACCTTTTAAACCAAGTCGTATCCTCTATGCAGATAAGCCAGGTATTGGAAAGCTACCTGGTCCTCGCCGGATTATGGAAGTGAAGATCCAGCCATATTACGATATTTTTAGAATTCGTGTTCATCTTAGCAGAGATCTTAAGAAGCACAGCATGGCAGAGCGCAACTCAATCAAAACGCAGGAAAATGCAAAGATAGAAGCATTAAAAGATCTTTTTAATGAAAACCCAGTCCGAGCCTGTAGCATTGATTTCGGAGTCAATAATTTTGCAGCTATAACTAACAACGTTGGTGCAGAGTGTATTCTTTTTCAAGTCAGGAGGATTAAGGCCAACAACCAATATTACAATAAGAAGATGCGTTTGCTGAAGAGCAAGCGAGCAATTGCAAATAATGAAAAGCAGAACGCAAGGCAATCAGAAGAAACAGTAAATGAGATGCAGACCGGGAAACCCGAATCGGCTAACTCTGCAGATAATAAGACCAAAGACTTCGGCAAGGAAACAACCGCGCTGAAACAGGCAGGGACACGCAAGCCGAGAAAGCGAAGTGCAAATCTACCGGTAGAAGAGCAAATAGTGCATCTATCTATTCAGAGAGACTGCAAACTAGAAGACTGGTTTCATAAGATAGCAGATACCATCATCTGCTGGTGCAAAATGCATAGTATTCGCGTCATTATCGTAGGTCGAAACAAGGGTTGGAAACAGAAAGTCAACATGGGGCGTGCAAACAACCAGAAATTTGTCTATATTCCGTACGTAAAGTTTATTGGCATGCTAAGATATCGAGCCGAAAGGGAAGGGATTTACTTACACGAACAGGAGGAATCATATACCTCCCAAGCATCTTTCCTTGATAATGATCCAATCCCCACCTATCACAAGGGTGATACAACCGTTTATAAGTTCTCTGGTGTTCGAGGACCAACAGTTGATGCAGCCGGAATGAAGAAGCCAGTGAAGACAAACGGCAAAGCAGACCCGCATTTTCGCGGTTGGTATAGAACCGCAAAAGGTAAGTATATCAACGCAGATCTGAATGCTAGTGCCAATATCGGGAGAAAGGCATTGCCGAGGATGTTTATCGATGGGCAGATGCCTGATTTTGACAAAGTCATCATCATCAAGAATCCAGATGAGGCTAAAGTGAAGCTTGGGATACGCGATGAGCCCGAGAAGAAACTGAGAAAAGAACCAAAAAATAGCTCTAGTTTGAATCCGAATATGGCTAGCTAGAGCCAATATATGTAGTCCATTAGGATAGTTGTTCGGGGAGTACAGAAGGTTAACATTAAAGATTCGAACTTTGTAATCTGAAAAGTTAATTGCTGACAAGCCCTTGGATGAACATCACAGTACCTAAAACCTGAAATCCGTATAATAGGGCCTATGTGAATGCTAACACCGCTTGCTTTCGGTAAACTAGACCATTAAGTTCCGAATTCTAAATAAATCCTTACTTGCAGAGTGCAGATGTAGGGTGGCGAAAAGGTTGCAAAAACATGGTGAAAACCCAGTTTTCTATAACTTTTACGGCCAATATTGTGACCTGCTCCCAAATTAAATCTTCTTTAATCGTGCTTTCGCCCTGTTTTGAAAATCTGCATTTACAAGACATCTTGGTGACACCATCAAAAACACAGCTTTGGAGTACTTTTGTCTCCATGTTACGCACAAAATGACAGGATTTCTGACATTTGGCATGGATAAATCGGATGATTGGACGTTAAGCAAAGAATATCAAGAGCTCCAACTACAGCACCCTGCAAGCAAGGATTTTTTAAGAAAATACCAAATGATGAAGCCTTACGTGAGTACAGAATTCGAGAAAAAACCGAGGAGAGTTTTAAGTTAGACAAGGTATTTAATGATGCAAACTCCACTCGTTCGCACAATGTTGTGTCCCTGGACGGGAGACTATTCTGCCAGTTTGTCGCTCTTTGCTATGAAGAATTTCTCTATCAGAGGCTCAGAGACGCGAAGGAAGAGCAGTCCAAAAAAATAGAGGACGGCGTTTCATCCGGCACTCTGACAGGCCAAGCATTAGAGGCCGAACTTGGACTTTTGCGGTGGCTAGATAGCACATCGGTAAAGAAAATGTTTAATCAGCTTGATGCGTATAAAGATCTTGAATTGACTGTTGGGGCAGCCAAAAACAAAAGAAAAGATTCTATATTAAACATGGATACTTTTTTAAATTGCTTGGCATTAAACCGTAGCAACTTTTGAGTCCTGTTATCCATATGACCCTATTATACGGATTTCAGGCTAAAACCTAAAGCAGACCGCGCCGGCGGGACTGAACTTTCAGTCCCGCCGGCGCGGCGTTTGTCTTGGGCGCAGCGCTCTGCGCTCAAGTATTGACCTGTTGATAACGGGCCATGCTCTTGGGCAAACACACCTTCCCCCGAGATGGTTTCCCTTATGCAGGCAACCCCGGCAGCTTCTCCTCATACTCGTACACGCCGCTCCCCACATCGTATGCCGCGCCGCTGGGTAGCACCACAGTGGCCTGGCAATTGCAGGGAATCTGAACGGAGAGGTGGTACACAGCCTCACCGTTGTCTCTGCTTTGGATGCGCCAGTCCACAGAGATCGTGCCTTGTACAGACTCATATGATCTGTGGGCCTCGGTGAGACGGGCATCCAGCTTGGGCTCAATCCGGACCTTCCGGTACCCCGCATCCAGCGGGACGATGCCGTTGATGTTCCGGTACATCCAGTCCGCCACACACCCGAAAGCGTAGTGGTTGAAGCTCATGGTGCCCGGATTGCCCTGGCCATCGTAACCGAAGCAGTTTTCCCAGATGGTGGTGCCGCCTGCCAGTACCTCGGAGAGCCAGGAGGGCGTCTTCGTCTGGAACAGCATCTCATAGGCCATGTCCTGCCGCCCAATTTTGCAGAGGGCGTCCAGCAGATAGGGAGTGGCAAGAAAACCGGTGTCCATGCAGCCGCCGTTCTCCTCAATGGATCGTACCAGCGCATTTTCAAACCGCTCCTTGTGCTCCTCCGGCACAAGATCCAGGGCGATGGGCAGCACATAGGCCCCCATGAGATTGGACGGCATAGACCCGTCCGGTCGGATCACCCCCACCTGGATGGCGTGCTTCATCTTCCCGGCGATGCCCTCGTATTTCGCTGCATCCGCCGGGTATACGGTGCTGCCCGGCTGTTCCGCCGCCAGGATGCGGCAGATCTCGGCAAAGGTGTGCACGGAGAGCCAGCCGAAGATCGGCGCCGTGTAGCAGGAACTGGATGCCATGATCTCCTGCATGTGCCTCATATCCATGCCGTTCTTGGACTGGCTGGGCACCAGCCACTCCCCGTAGTGGAAGCCGGTGTCCCAGAGGTACTGCTCGATCTCCGCCGGCCTCTGGCAGTTCTTCGGCTTCTTCTCCCGGGCTGTCTTTATGATGAACTCCACCCAGCGGCGCATGGAGCTATACTGGGCCTTCAGGATCCCCGTATTGCCGGTTACCTGGTACATGGTGTACGGCACGAGCACAGCCGCATCGCCCCAGCCGGAGGAGGTACCCTTCCCTTTTCCGCCGCTGGTGAGGTTCATGATCATCCCCGTCTGGGGATAGGCTCCGTTCTCCGGCACCACCATTGGGACGATGCCATACTTGTCCTGGTCCAGGGCCAGGTTGGCCAGCCACCGGGAGAAGAGCACCGCGCAGTCCTCATTGAGCAGGGCAGTTTTCCCATAGACCTGCATGTCTCCCGTCCAACCGGCCTTCTCCCGCTGGGGGCAGTCCGTGGGGACGGAGATCATGTTGGAGTACTGGGAGTACCGGATGTTCTGATACAGGCGGTTCAGCCTCTCATCGGAGCAGGAGAAGGTACCCACGTTCTGCTTTTCGGAGGAGAGCAGAACTGCCGTGAACCAGGCAGGGTCTACCGTCTCCGGCGCCTTCCCGTCCACCGAGACCCGGGCATAGCGGAAGCCGTGATAGGTGAAGTGGGGCTCATAGGACACCTGATTACCGTCTGCCCGGTACTCGTCCGTCTGATCGCAGCCCTTGCCCACCCCGCCGGCAGACATGATGTTGTTCACGTAGTTGCCCTCTCTGTCCAGGACCTCGCAGTGCTCCAGACGGAGGCACTGTCCTCTCTGCAGCGGCATTGAGACCTGAATCCGGCCGGCCATGTTCTGTCCGAAGTCCAGGATGCACTCCCCCTTCGGGCTGCGGAGCACCTGCCGCACCGGGAACGTCTCCACGGGGATCACCCGGTCTCCGCACTGGGGCACCAGGTTGTCCAGACCGTAGTCCTTGGTCTTTACGCCGGTCCATGTCCCCTGCCGGTTCGGGGTGGCCCAACCGGGGATCTCCCGGGCAGCGTCATAGAGCTCTCCGGCGTAGAGATCGGAAGACAGCACCGGTCCCTCGGCGGTAAGGGCAGACATGTCTGAGCCCACAACTTCCCGGCTTCCATCTGCATAGAGCAGCTCCAGCTGGAAGAGCATCGCATGCTGCTGGTCTGTCCGCATGTTCGGCTTGGCATTGGGGCAGAAGTACCACCCGTCCCCCACATGGAAGCCCACGGTGTTGGCCCCCTGGGCGAGCAGGTCTGAGACATCGTATGTCTGGACACAGAGGTACTTCTTGTACACGGTGTGCTCCGGGGCAAAGGTGCGCTCGTCTACCCGAATTCCGTTGAGAAAGGCCTCATAGACGCCGTGGGCTGTGGCGTAAAGTCTGGCCTTCTGGACCGGTCCCTTTACGTTCAGGTCCTGGCGGAACAGGGTGGAGGGAAATTGCTTTCCGAATCCCGGTTCCGGCTTCTTCCGCTTCTTGGGGGAGATGATCCACTTTCCCTGCCAGTCCTCCGGATGGAGCAGCCCCGTCTCAAAGGTCCCCTGCTTTGTGGCGGTGTTGCCGTGGTTGTCCGTTACGGTGAGGTCCACCTGGTATTCCGTGCGGCTCTCCAGCGGTTTGCCAGCAAATGCGATGTATGCGTTCTTGCGGTTTTGGACGGCGCCGGTGTCCATCAGGACCCTTCCCGTGGGGTCTGTCACCCGCAGGTGCCAGCTCTCCTGCAGGGTGTCTTGCTCGCCGTCCAGCTTCCAGCTGAACCAGGGATGCCCGTCTGTCCCGATGGGATGGACGCTGTTCACAATGGTGAGCTCTCTGATCTCCATGCTGTATGCCCCTTTCTGTTTTTGCTCCGCGTGCAGCAATGCACAGAGGAATGGAAATGACCCCATTCCTGGCGATTCGCGGCTGTTATCCCTATTTTAGCGAGGAGCGGGGTTGCATATCAGGAGGGAAATTGCTATGATGCTACTAAAAATTGCGGTGAGGTGGCAGACATGTTTGAGGGCATCCCCTTCCAGATCTTCTCCGGCAGGTTCGCATCCGAAGACTTGGAACAGAAAGCGTTGCAAAATCCCTCGGCGTACGCCCAGTTTCGCCAGGAAAACGAGGCGCCGGACCCCCACCAGGAGGACTACCAGCTGGACGGCAGAACCTGGTACCTGCTCAGCCGCCCCATGCTGCCGGAGCGCAAGGCGGCCTTCCCATACATCCAGTCCTTCTGCTACATGGAGAGCGGGTCCCAGTACTACACCCGCCGGGAAGGTTTCCCGTCCTACCTGATCCTCTACACATACCGGGGCAAAGGCATCCTTGCGTACGGCGGCACAGAGTATCCTCTCAGCGAGGGAGAGGGCTTTCTCATCGATTGCCGCAAGCCCCACCTGTACCATACCGATGGACCGGTGTGGGCCCACGGGGATCTGCACATCAACGGCGGCAACCTGGACTACCTGTACCAGTCCGCCTTTGCCTCCCTTCCCCCGTTGTTCCGCCCGGCCTCCCCAGACAAGTTTCAGTCCGCCCTCACCGCCGCACTGCGTGCCCACACCGACCTCCACACAGACGCGGACTTTGCCGTCTCCGTGCTGCTGGGCGATCTCCTGCTGCAGATCCGCAAAGGTCTCTCATCTCCCGCTGCACCAATTGCACCAGAGAGCATCCAGGATGTCCAGCAGTATATCGCCCGCCACTTTACCGAGGACATCTCCCTGGACACGCTCTCCGGCGTTGCGCACCTCAGCAAGTACCACCTCATCCGGCAGTTTCAGAAGTACACCGGCTTCACACCTCACGAATACCTCGTCAGCTACAGGCTGTCTCAGGCGGAGTTCATGCTGCAGAACACAGACCTCCCCGCGTGGAAGATCGGTGTGCTGGTGGGCTTCTCCAGCGAGGCCAACTTCATCTCCAGTTTCAAACGGGCCTACGGTCAGACGCCAGGACAGGCCCGGGGTGCCCGCCGCGCCGGAGGCACCGCAGCTAACCCAGGACCTTAACAATCTTGCGGGACACACAACCAAAGTCCATCGCTCCACCGGCCGTTTCGCCGGTGGAGCGATGGACTCTTTTGTATGTGCACGATGAGTATCCCCTGCTCTAAGCCGAGGGGAAACCGCTGTCTGGACCTGTGCCGTCCTGGGCCGAGGCCTGCTGCTTCCGGTAGTCTGAAGGCGTCATACCGAAGGCGCGGGCAAAGATCTTCCGGAAGTTGTTCTCCGATTCAAACCCCAGCTGCTGGCAGATCTCCGTCACGGTGACGCCCCGGCGGAGCAGCAGTGCCGCCCGGCTCATCTTCTGCTTCTGGATGTTCTCCCGGAAGGTCAGACCGGTGGCGCTGAGGATGAGGCGCTGCAGCTGCCGCTCGCTGTAGTTGAACTGCTTTGCCATCTCCGCCATGGACACGGTGGCAAAGTTGGCCTGCATATAGCGCAGGATGCTCATGAGATTGTTATCCGTCTTATACAGGTGGGCATTGGGGATCTCCATGGTCTCCTCGTGGTCCCGCAGCAGCGTGATGAGAAAAACGGAGAGCATGGAGTTCATCATCTGCTTCCGGTACTGGGAGTGGGACTGGTACTCCTCATAGGCGTGCTCTGTCACATCCAGCAGATGGGTGTCTCCGGCGGTGTGGAAGAGCAGCCATGGGATCCCGTCCTTGCCGTAGAAGGTGCGCCGGAAAAAGTCCGAGAGGATGTCGTCTCCCTCCAGCAGGCCAAAGAACGCGCTCTCAAAAGTGCTCGTTCGGATGATGATGTTGAAGATGATGTCATCGTCCTCAAAGGCGCTTACGGCGTGCTCTGTGCCGGGTGCGATAATACAGAGGTCTCCGGCGGCCATCGAAATGCTCTGCTGCAGGATGGTGTTGGTACACCGCCCCTCTGCCACATACAGCAGTTCAAAGAAGTCGTGCTGGTGGATCAGGGCTGGGAAGTACCGCAGGTGCCGGACAAATGCCGCATCCAGATCGCTGCTGATAAAGGTGTGCTCGTTCACGGTGACGGTGATCCCGTATTCCGAGTCCGGATAGCAGTTCACAAAGACATCGTGCAGAATATCAACGATCTGGTCCTCGGTACAGGGCTGGTCTAAATGTCGGGTTGGTGCGTCCAGGAAATACCTCTTGAAGGCGTTCTCCGCCGGATGAAGGGCTTTTGTTGTCAGTTCTGTCAGCATGGTTGAGAGCCTCCCGCTACGAATCTGGGCAGAATTATACCACAGCCATGTCGCAAAAGATACCCCCTCTCTGTCCGGTTTTGGACTGTTTTACATACCCCGGGCGTGGTATCCTTGCAGCATCAGACGGCCGTACAATCACACAGGAGATGACCTCAATGGAAACAGGAAGAAAACTGAAGTTCACGGAAAAGCTGGCCTATGGCGTGGCAGACTTTCCGGAAGCCGCCAACTCCATTCTGGCTGCCTTCTTAACCATGTTCTACACGGACAACATCGGCATGGCAGCCGGCGCAGTGGGCACGATGTTCTTCATCTCGAAGCTCTTTGATGGTATTTCGGACATTCTGGCCGGTACCCTCATAGACAAGACCAAAACCAAGTGGGGCAAGGCGCGGCCCTGGCTGCTGTGGCTGGCAGTCCCCACCGGTCTGGCCCTCGCCCTGATCTTCTGGATCCCGCAGGACGGCTCCCCCACCGCCCAGATGATCTACGCCTTCGTGACGTACAACCTCTTCACGGCAGTCATGTTCACCATTACGGGCATCGCGAGAAGCTCTCTTCTCGCCCTCATGACCCAAGATATGAAAGAGCGGGGCTCCATGGCCTCCTTCGGCATGTTCTTCGGTCTCGGCGGCACGATCCTGGGCTGCTCCGTCACCTTCCCGCTGGTCTTCAAACTGGGCGGGGACACCATGGCGTGGCGGATCCTGTTCATCATCTACGGCGTCATCGTCACGGTGGGCCTGTTCGCCGGCTTCTTCATGTCCAAGGAGTACGTGGTCTCTGTGGAATCCGCCACAAAGTCCACAGACAGCAAGATCTCCTTCGGTGAGGCGGTAAAGCTGTTTTTCACCAACAAGTACCTCATCATCGCCCTCTTCATGACCATCCTCGTGAACTTTGTCACCCAGGTAAACAGCTCCTCTCAGACGTATTTTTACACCTATACCATGGGCGACGCCATGCTCACCACCTCCCTGAACCTGGTCAGCGTAGTGCCCATCTTGGGCGGCATCGTGTTTCTGGTAGGGCCGTGCCTCGCCAAGTTCGGCAAGCGTAAGTGCATGTACATCGGCATCATCGGCCAGCTGATCGGCAGCATCATCCGCGGCATCGCCGGCATGACCCAGAGCGTACCCCTCCTGATTGTGGGCACCATCGTCAGCGGCGCCGTCACCGGCCTGCTGGCTGTCCCCGTGAGCACGCTCTTTGCAGACGGCATCGACTACGGCGAGTACAAGACCAACCGCCGCATCGAGGGCATGGGCTCCGCCATCACCAGCTTCTCTCAGAAGATCAGCTCCGGCTTTGCCATGGCCAGTGTGGGCTGGGTGCTCCAGCTCACCGGCTACATCGAGGGCCAGGTGCAGTCCGCGCTCACCAACATGGGCATCATCTCCCTGTATGCCTGGGCACCCGCCGTCACTCTGGCAATCATCTTCTTCATCCTAAAGGTCTTCTATCAGTACGACAAAGAGGCCCCCACTGTGCTCGCCGAACTGGAGCGCAGGAAAAGGGAAGGGACCAACGCCTGATCATACTCTCTACAATGCCTGGCTTCGGCCAGGCATTGCTGTAACAGGGACTCATCTGCAGGGCGATTTGGCGCTTTATCCCCCCGCAGATGTCCGATTGGCCCATTGCCCCTCACCTCCAATCGGAGTATCATAGCATCACCCAGAATTTTAGACATCTTGGAGGGATCATTCATGGCATTTGATACATTCCGTACCTGGATCACCAACGGCACCGCATCCCCCTTCCTGGCCCGGAAGAACTTCACCTTAGACCGCCCCATCGCCAAAGCCGAGGCAAAGGTGTGCGGTCTCGGCCAGTTCGTCTTCTGGCTCAACGGGACCAAGGTGGGAGACCACGAGCTGGACCCCGGCTGGACGGACTACCGCAAGTACGTCCAGTACGTCTCCTTTGACGTCACGTCCCTGCTCCGCCCGGGCGAGAACGCCATGGGCTTCGAGGTGGGCAACGGCTGGTACATCAAGACCGATGAGCACTACACCTTTGCCTTCCCGCCCTTTATGCCGCCCAACCCCAACCCGTATGTGCCATTTGGAGACGCTCTGGTACTGGCAGCTGAGATCACGGTTACCTACCAGGACGGCACAACCGAGGTTATCTCCGCAGATGACGCCTGCAAGGCCGCACCCCACCCGATTACCATGAGCAACGTGTATGGCTCCGAGACCTACGATGCCGCCCTGGAACAGCCCGGCTGGTGCACCGCCTCTTTTGATGACGCCTCCTGGTCCAACGCCCTCCCCGGCACCGCCCCCGCAGGTGAACTGAAAGAGCAGCTCCAGCCCGCCATCAAGGTGATCAAGACCTATCCCGGCAAGCGCATCGGCACCGTGAACGGCCGGGACATCTACGACTTGGGTCAGAACATATCCGGCATTCTGGAGCTCACCTATCAGGGCAAACCCGGTGAGATCGTTCGGCTGTATCCGGCGGAGAAGCTCACCCCGGACGGCGACGTAGACCAGCAGGCCAAAGGCTGGCTGCTGATAGACAGCTGCATCACCTGCATCTGCAGCGGTGGGATAGACCACTATCGGATGAAGTTCACGTACTTCGCCGGCCGCTTCTTTGGCGTAGACCACGGGGACGTAGCCATCCTGGACCTCACCGCAGACGCCGTCACCAGCGCTTGGAAGCGGGACGGCAGCTTCGTCTCCGATGACGACCGCTATAACAAGATCTACGACATGATCGAAAAGACGGTGGAGGCCAACATGGTCTCCGTCCACACGGACTGCCCCACCATCGAGCGGTTCGCCTGGCAGGAGCCCAACCACCTGATGGCCCCGGCGATCTTCTTTATGAAGGACGGCAGCAAGCTCTGGGAGAAGTTCCTTCTGGACATCCGGGCGGCCCAGCACACCGCAGAGGACCGTTTCAAAGACTTCGCCGGCAACGAGTTCTGCCCCGGCGATGGTCTGGTGCCCTCGCAGTGCCCCTGCTACATCCCCAACGTTCTCCCCGTCCCCGGCATGGGCTCTTTCTACGACATCATCCCCTGGGGGAGCACCTCCATCCTGGGCGTCTATTGGCACTACTGCTTCTACGGAGACCTCCGCATCGTCCGGGACAACTACGATTGCGGCATGCGGTACCTGAACTACCTCAAGACCCGGGTCAACGAAGAGGGCTTCATCAACCATGGCCTGGGGGATTGGGGCAATCCCCGCAACGAGCTGGCCCGGGAGAACATCGAGACGGCCTTCCTCTATGCAGACACCACCACATTGGCATACTTCGCAGACCTGCTGGGCAAGGACGAGGACAAGGCCGCACTGGATGCCTATGCCGCTGAGATCAAAGCCAACTACAACGCCAAGCTCTTGGTACAGCACCCCACTGAGTCCTTCCTCTGCTACAAGTCCTGGGATCATCCGGACGACATCTACCTCACCCAGGCCTCCCAGGCACTGCCCCTCTTCTGGAGTTTGGTGCCAGAGGACAAGAGGATCGATGTGGTTAAGGCCCTGCGCTGGACCTTGGAGCGGGATGGCGCCTTCATCTGCGGCGAGGTGGGACTGCCCTACGTGATCCAAGCAGCCCGGGAGGCCGGCATGAACGATCTCATCGCCAGTTTCATCACCCGCACCGAGCACCCCAGCTATTACGCCTTTATCCTGGACGGCGAGACCACCCTGGGCGAGTACTGGGAGAACAACCCCCGCAGCCACTGCCACGATATGATGGGCCACATCATCGAGTGGTATTATGACGGCATCGCGGGCATCCAGCCCCTGGAGCCGGGCTTTGCGAAGATCCTGGTCCAGCCGTACCTGCCGGAGGGGATGCACGCCTTCACTTGCACGTACCAGTCTGTCCACGGCGAGATCAAGGTGCAGGTCCAGAAGGACGGGACCGCCGTTCAGCTGAACCTCACAGTTCCAGAAGGCGTGGACTGCGAGCTGGATTCCAGCAATCTCACCACAGACGGCAGCACCGTCTCCGCCCATATTGAGAAGGTCTGAGCGGGCCTAGGAAAGCAGAAGCGAAAATCAAAAGGCCTCTGGCATCGTTTGTAGAACGATGCCAGAGGCCTTTTTCATTCATTTTCCGGCAATCTCCAGCCGGTTCAAGACGCCGATGGTATCCACGCCTGGGTGGGTGTAGTAGATCTGGACGATCTGGTTTGTGAGATCCTCCGGCAGACCGTGGCGCTGGATGATCTCCGGGACAGATCTGCCCCGCTTTAGCTCCCGGACGATGGTCTCCACCATCCGTGCCGTGTCCCCAGGGCCAAAGGTGTTTCCGTCCCGCGGACTGCCAGCATCTGCAGGGGCGGTTGTAAGGTCGACACGCTGCACGGAGACCGCACCGGATGTGTCATTGATCTCCAGGGTGGCCAGGGTAACGGCGCCCAGGAAACGTCTGGGCCCGCAGCTGCCGGGGTTGAGCCACAGCTGCTGCCCTACCTGCCGCTGCTCATACCGGTGGGAGTGGCCGAAGATCATGATGTCTGCCTGATCTGCCAGGGAGGAGGCCTGCTTCCGGTTGTGGACCATGTAGATCTGCTTGCCGTGGAGGGAGAAGAGCAGCTCTTCCGGCAGGGGATCGGCCCAGTCTCGGTCACAATTGCCTCGAACCGCCGTGACGGGGGCAAAGGCGGCCAGCTTGTCCAGGGCGGCCTGCTCCATGACGTCCCCGGCGTGGAGGATCCGCTCTGCGCCGGTGAGGATGGGGGTGAGCTCCGGACGAATGATATTGTGGGTGTCTGAGAGGACGATGATCACGATGAGGACCTCCTTTGGATAATGCAGAGAACTGCATGGGGCGGAATGGCAATACAAAGCATGCGGTCACCCATCATGCAAGCGGTATCCGATATTCCCTAAGGCGCTTGCCCTCCGCTGCTCCGGTTCGCCCGGTATTCGCTGGGCGTTGCCCCGAAGGTCCTCTTAAAGCTCTCCCGGAAGTTCCGCACATCCAGATAGCCCAGGCTCTCCGCGATGTCCGCGATGGGCTGATCGGTGCTGGTGAGCAGGTACTCCGCCCGGTTCATCTTCAACCGAAAGATGTTAGCGCTGAAACTCATACCGGTGGCTTCGGTGATGAGGCGCTGCAGGTGGCGCTCGCTGTAGCTGAACTGCACGGCCATGTCCGCGAGAGAGGTGGTGAGGTAGTTCTCCTGCAGGTACAGCAACAAGGCCACCACATTCTGGTTCCGGTCCAAGGCCGCCAACTCCGGTACAACCACCTCAGCGCCGTGGTTCCGCAGCAATGTTATGAAAAAGGCATTCACGATGGAGTTCAGCATTTTGCGCTTGTACAACGAATTGCCGCTGTACTCCTCGAAAGCATACCCCACGAAGTTGAACAGCTGCTGATCCTTTCCCGCATGGAAGAGGAGATATGGCGCACTTTTGGCCTGATACAACATCCTCTTGAAGAACCGGGAGAGGACGTGGTCATCGTTGAGGATGTCGAAGAAGGCGGTCTCAAAGGTGCTGGTCCGGATGAGGATATTGTAGAGGATGGCATCGTCTGAGAAAGCACTCACCGCGTGCTTGGTGTTGGGGGCCACGATGACGATATCCCCCTCGTGGAGTTCTTGCCGCTGCTCCGCGATGTAGTTGGTGCACGTCCCCTCGATGACGCAGAGCACCTCCAGGAAGCTGTGGGAGTGCCAGTTGCAGGGGAGATAGCGGACATGCCGATAGAGCTCGATATCGTGGTCGAAGGAAAAGAAATCGCCTTCCTTCAGCATATCCTCGTAAACCATCTTGGGAAAGTTGTCCCCGCTCATATCCGCCGCCCGGTGGAAGATCTCCTGAAAGGCCTCGGTGTTATTGGGCTTGTCCGGCTCCAAATCTGCATACTGGACCGAGAGCGCCTTGAACGCCTTCTCCGGCTCATTGAGCGGCTCACTCATGGACCAGTCGTAGGACTGCACCATCCGCATACTGTTCTCCCTCCCATATCCAGCGAAAGGGGCCGCAATCTCCCAGCGCCCCTACGAATAACGCCCCTGCTGAAGCTCCCCTTCTCACGCTGTACAGAATACTCCCAGACCGCAGGATGTGTCAAGGGAGATTCTGTGCAAGGTGCCAAAAACCGGGGCCAAGGGCGGGTAACCCGTCCTCACCGCCCACGGGATGGCGTGCAAAACCCCCTCGGATGTCTTGTCGCACTCCTACAGTTTTCCCGTGATTCGCGCTATAATCCTGGTCAAGCTGAACAACCTCTTCCCGAGGTGGTTCAAAGGTTGAGAAAGTAGTATTAAGGAGGTCCCTACTATGTCTGAAAAAGACGAGAAACTGAGTCTCAGCACCAAGGTGTGGTGGGCTCTGGGCCAGAGCAGCGCCCGGCAGTTTATCACCGCGCTGGTATCCACGTATATCCTGATGTTCCTCACCGAGAACTTCGGTGTCCCGATGGCAGCCGCCGGCGTCATCATGACAGCCGCCGCCATCTGGGATGCCATCAACGACCCCATCATCGGCGGTCTGGCCGATAAGACCAAGACCCGCTGGGGCACCTATCGTCCCTACCTGCTCTTCATCCCGCCCCTCTTCGCTATCGTCGCCACCCTGCTCTTCGCCGCCCCGGAGATGAGCACCACCGGCAAGATCGTCTACGCAGCCGTCCTCTACATCTGCTACGGCATGCTCCTCACCGCCCTGGAGATCCCGTACAACGCCGTTCTCCCCACCATGAGCAAGAACGAGATGGAGAAGAACGACACCATCTCCCTCTCCACCTTCATCGCCTCCATCTCCATCCTGTTGGTTACCTCCTTCACGCCGGATTGGACGAACATCTTGGGCGGCGGCAATCCCACCCGCGGCTACACCATCCTGGTGGCCATCGCCGGCGTGCTCACCTGCATCACCAGCTGGGGCGCCTTTGTGAAGTGCAAGGAGAAGTACAAACCCGAGACCAAGAAAGAGCCTCTGGTTGCAAGCTTAGTAAAGCTCTTTAAGGTGAAAGAGACCTACCCGATGCTGGCCTTCTGGTGCGTGGGCTGCATTCTCTTTCAAATTATCATGGCTTCTTCTGTCTACTATTGCATGTACTACCTGGTGCGCCCGGACCTGATCTCCACCTACATGCTGATCATCTCCATCTCCGGCATGGTGGGCGTCATGGGGCTCATGCCCATCCTGCTCCGCCTCGTAAAGGGCAGCATGAAGCAGGCGGTAATGATCTCTCAGTCCATCTGCATCGTGTGCTACGCTCTCCTGTTCTTCGTAGGCAATAAGTCCATGGTCCTGCTCTACGTCCTCACCTTCATCGCCAGCATGAATGCCACCATGACCAACGCCTTCCGCCCCATGACCGTTGTCGGCATGACGGAGTACGCCTATCAGGAGACCGGCGCCCAATTGAACGCCACCATCTCTGCCATCGGCGGCTTCGCCTATAAGTGCGGCACCGCTATCTCCAACGCGGTTCTGGCCGGCGTTCTGGCCGCCACTGGCTTTATCGAGGGCGCCATCGGTCAGGAGCCGCCCGCAGCCCTCACCGGCATCAACTGCGTCCGCTTCCTCGTGCCTCTGGCCGCCACCGTGCTCTACATGATCTTTATCCAGTTCTACCCCGAGAAGAAAATGCGGGAGTACGCAGCCAAGAAGGGCTGAGCCCCATTAACCCCATCCCTCGATTTCCCTCCCTTCTCTTTCTTCTTTCCGAGATGGCGGGGCTGTCTCGCAGCAGCTCACCCTGCAGCAGTGGGTCAATTCCCGTTGCACTTCCATCTGCAGTACAGAGTTCTGATCCAAGAAAAACCTCGCCCGGCAAGGCTGCCTAGGCGGGAGAAAAGTACAAAACTCACGGTGAAAATCTGTTAAGGAGGAACTTTTATGGCTGCAAAGTATCCAGAGGCGATGGTACAGGGCATCCGGGCCGAGATCGCCGGCATGCGCCAGTTCAACGCCATCGCCCCGGTGTCCGGCACCCGCTTCGACATCCCCGCCGGGGACCGCACCATCAACGTAGTGTACTATCCGGCAGCTCAACGCCCCGCTGATCCTGGGGTTTCACGGCGGCGGCTATGCCTTTGGCGGCAACGCCCTGGACAACGCCATGTGGAGCACCGTGTCCAAGGAGCTTGGCATGAACATCGCCTCCATCGGGTACCGCAAGACCCCGGAGTATCCGTTCCCAGCGGCACTGGAGGACGCCTATGAGGCCCTTCTGTACTTCCAGGCCCACGGAGCGGAGCATGGTTGCGATTCCTCTAAAATCCTCACCATGGGCTGCAGCGCCGGGGCCAATCTGGCGGCTGTTCTCTGTCTCTACGCCAAGCGCCAGGGCAACCATGGCATCTGCCGGCAGATCCTCATGTACCCTTTCCTGGACACCGCCACCGATCCGGATGCCAAGGGTCCCGGCTCCCTGGCCGGCCCCATCATGTACCTCTTTAACGACTGGTTCTGCCCGGACGAGTCCCGGCGGGCGGATCCCCTGGTGTCCCCGGTGTTTGCCAGCGAGGAGGATCTCATTGGCCTGCCCCCGGCCATCTTCTGCATGGCAGATGTAGACAGCCTGAAAGCCGAGGGCTATCGGTATGCCGAGATGCTGAAAGACGCCGGCGTACCCGTCTCCGCCACCATGCTGCCGGACATGCCCCACGGCTTCTTCGAGTACGGCTTCGGCGAGGTGAACCCGGAGAACATGGGCTTTCTGGACCAGCCCACTCAGCAGTTGATCCTCAGCGGAGCCGTGGCCGGCGCCGCGCAGCAGGCCTTGGCCTTCGTGAAAGAGCACCTGGGAGAAGTGTAGCCTGGGCAGTGGGAAAGGACTGGCAGATGCGTCCTGTCTCATCCAAAAAGTTTTGATTTCTTCAGAGATCGCGCATTTTCAAGAACATTTTGCGCAAGAAACCCGCCCCGGCTTGGGGCGGGTTTCCTTGTCTCAGCAGTCTATTATGCCGTAACCACAGAGCCGAGATACCGCTTCTCTATGGCATACCGGTCCAGATCCAGGCAGAGATATCCCTCCTGCAAGGCCTGACGCAGTACGGCGCCCCGGAAAGTCTGGGCATTGCGGATGGCAAAGAGCATCTGTTTTCTGCGGTCCTTCAGGCGGAGCGGAATCTCCTTCGCGAGTTCGATCCAGCAGGATTCCAGGTACGCCGCCATGATCCGAGCCGCCTCCTGGAACGCCTGCTCCCCCTGCACCCACCGGTCTTTCCAGAGCGCCGTAGCAGCCGCAAACCCGCCGTCCACAGTCTCCCCTGACATAGCCGTGTGAGACCAGGTGCTCGGCCAGCTGCCTCTCTTCCCTGCTCTCCAAGGTACCGCCCCGGGCCAGCCGGGTGAGCAGCGCCGCCTCCCGGTACGAGAGATGTTTCGGGGTCCAGGACCACATATCATACAGCCCGATCTTGTACTGGACAAAGCCTGGCTCAAACTGTCCCGTTTTATCCGGGGCGCTGCTGTGGCAGCCCACCGAGCAATAGGGATCCTTAGTCTCCCGGTGCTCGTATCCCACCAGATCCCACTGGACGCCGCCGGGCCGCTGAGTCCGCTCCAGTTCCTCAGGTGTGATGCCGTGCCGGTCCACGAGGGCCTGCTCCGCCTGCCATACCGCCCCGTCCACTGTGGCGAGCAGTCTCCCCCACCGCTCATCCTCCCAGGGGATCCGGTGCACCGCCGCATCTTAGGTATTCTCCACTGCAGTGGTGAGGGATGCGGTAAGCTGGGGCAGGATCTCCGCCATCTTGTCGTCCATCCAGTCCTGCATCTGGGCAGACAGCAGGATGAAGTTCGTCTCATAGCGGTCCTTCACCCGCTGGAGCAAGGTGGAGTCTGTGAGGAGCGCCAATTCGTCCTCCATGTAGGGCAGTGCGATGCCCAATTCCAGGGCCAGTTCCTCCGCGGTGGAGGGGTTGCGGTACGTCTCCGCCAGGATGTTCTTTGTGATGAGCCGGTTGATCAAGCTCCACGGCTCCCCGTTGGGCCCACTCCATCCGCTCACAGAGAAGTGCAGCTTCTCGGGGTGGTAGCTGCGCTCGCCAAATTCTCGTGCCATGTCCATTCCCTCTTTCCGTCTTTTTCGCCCGGTCTTAAGCCGGGTCTTTACGGTCTCGAGAAGCAGTCCGGTCTCACGGGCGATCACAGAGACGCTCTTGGCCTCGAGGTAGTGGGCCACCAGGATCTCCCGGTACTCAGTGCGGACAAAGGCCAGCTCCCGCCGGAGGTACCGCAGATCCTCCTGGTGGATACAGGCTCTCTCCACATCGTCCTCGCCGGCCAGCAGCTCCGCATATGCGCTCACGTCCTCCTCTGCCAGGGGCGTCTCCCGGCGCACGGCCCGATCCACCCATTTGGCATACCGGTTCCGGGCGATCCGCCAGAACCAGGCCTCGAAAGATTGCGGGGCGGCCCCATGAGACAAGGAGGCCAAAGCCTCGCACACGATGTCCGCCGCCAGATCCTCTGCCGCCGTGGGGTTGCCCACCTTCCGCAGGCAGAAGTAGAACAGCCGGTCCAGGATCTCCTTGGACAGGAGTGCGTCCCTGGCCTTGTCCTGCATATCGTCCATGTCATCGCCTCCTTTCCCCTTCTCACCTATAGAGTGGCCGAAAACCGAAAATAGGTCTCACAAAGTTCCGCTTTTTTCGGTGCTTGATTTTCAGTTCAGGCTCTGATGCAATATAGAACATCTGAAAACTAGAATGAATCATGACGGTGAATTGCAATGCCCCTTCTGATCCCCCTGCAATCCCTGCTCTCCGGCCATGCCGTGGACCGGGAGCGAATCATATACCTGGAATCCTGGGATGCCACGTCCGCCCTGCACACCGTCTGCGCCTTTGCCAACGACAGCTCCAACCAAGGCAGCGGTTACATCGTGATCAGCATCTCAGAGCCAGACGCTGTTCCCGGCATTCCCGCCGAGAAGGTACCGGACATCCTCCAGGAGATCCGGGACATGTGCGCCGTCATCCAGCCGGAATACCAGCCCATGGCGGACACAGACGAGTATCGCGGCAAGACGTGCATCGTGATCTGGGCACCGGGCGGCGCACGGCGCCCCTATTCAGCCCCAAAGTCCCTGGCACCTGGAGAAAATGAGCGCATCAGTTACATCCGCAGGGATGGCCGCACGGTGGTACCATCGGAGGAGGAACAGGAGGAACTGCGCACCCTCGCATACCGCATCCCCCAGGAAGACCGTCCCAACCCGGTCGCAGACCTCTTCGATCTGAATCTCACCCTGATCCGCTCGTACCTGAAAGAGATCGGCAGCCCGCTCTATGCGGCGTCCGCACACATGGACTTTGCAGACCTGTGCCGATGCATGCACCTCGTAGACAACTACCCGGACGGCATCAAGCCCAAGAATGCGGCGCTCCTGCTCTTCCACCCGGAGCCGCATCGCTTCTTTCCCTATGCCCAGATCGATGTGGTCCAGTTTCCGGACGGCCTAGGCGGGGACCGCATCATCGAGCAGATCTTCCGCGGCCCGCTCCAGGACCAGCTCCGCTGTGCCCTCCAGTATCTCTGCAACAGCTGCATCACAGAGATGGTGATCAAACACCCGGACCGGGCGGAGGCAGACCGCTTTTTCAACTATCCGTACGCCGCCGTGGAAGAGTGCCTGTACAACGCCGTCCTTCACAAGGGATACGATATCTGGGAGCCCATCGAGGTCCGGGTCCTTCCAGATCAGATGGAGATCGTAAACCACCCGGGGCCGGATTTCTCCATCCCCGAGGAGGATCTTCTGGCCTGCCGTACCGTCTGCAAGAGGTCCCGCAACCGCCGGATTGGGGACTTTCTCCGGCCGCTGCGCCACACCGGCAGCTGCGGCATGGGAACCATCCGGAACGCCATGGAGCGCAACGGCTCCCCCGGGCTCATCATCGAGACAGACCCGGAGCGGCTCTCCTTCTGTATCACGCTGCCGATCCACCCGCAGTTTCTGGGCCGCTGAGGAAGGTAGTGCTCACTTTCATGCGGATTCACATAGAAAAGCCCGCCCCGATATAGGGCGGGCTTTTCTATAGGAAATCAACATGACGAATTGCTATTGTACATCCGGATAAGCTCAGTTAGTATGCGTCTCTATCTTGCATTCGTGCTTATCATCTTTCGGATCGTAATTGATCCCTACCAGCAAGACCCTCGGATAATCCGAAAGCTTCCGGTAGTACTTCTTTGCCTTGACCTGCTCAATTGCAGACTGGGCCGTCTTGTTCCACTTCAGTTCTACAATCATAGGCACAGCTGTAGATTCCGGTTTGGGCTGGAAGAATAAATCTGCCCTGCCTCGTCCTGTGTTTTCTTCCTTAAAGATCTTGTACTCATTTCGCGCTGTGAAATAAGCAAGCATCAGCACATTACCCAGTGAATTCTCGTCATTGTAGTCGATGGTGGAGGTGTAATCCATGTGGATTTCAGTCACCTTCTGCGCAACCGCTGCAGCATTTCCTTTCCAGGTTTCCCGCAGCAGCTGATCGGAATCCATAAGTGACTCAAACACTGCGGACCAATCCGATTCTTGCGTTGTCGTTTCAAATTCGTCAAGAATCTCAAAATTGGGAATGGAAAGCGTGGAGCGCTTTTTCGGCTTCGTCTGACACCGCAAGTACCCCAGATGCACAAGTTGCGTGAGCACATCGTCCCGCGTTTTCGGTTTACCAACATTGTGGGAAAGGAATTTTGTGTTCGCTTCAATAGTCTCTCCTTTCATCAGAAGCGCTATTGTCTGCTTAAGGCCCTTCTCGTCCTGGTTAATATAGGAGCTCAATGACTCATACGACTCCGTTTCAGTCCAATAATTGGTAAATTCCCTTTCTTGAATTGCCTTAACAACAGAGCGAGGATTGTACACAGAGCCCACATTCGTGAACCAGTATCCGTCATACCATCTTTTCATCTCATCAAATGGCATGTCGTGCTCCAGGCAGAGCTTTTGCACTTCGGCCTCCGTAAACCCCATGAATTCGCCCATGCTTAGTGGCTCAACCATGTTGTATTCGTTAAAATGATTGGCCAGGGATTCAAGCCCGTATTTCTTGATCGGATAGATACCAGTCATATAGACCAGTGCGAGGTGCGCTTGTCGTGTGGCCCCTTTGAACATAGAACACAAAAAGTTTATATAATCTTTCTGTTCCTCTGCAGGTGCATTCTTCCGAAACAGATGATCCCACTCATCAATGACAAAAACGAACCTGGGGTGTTCAGGAGAGTTCCGATGAATTTGCTGCAGAACAGTTCCCAAACTTCCAATCCAGTCTGAACACTCAGGAAAAGCCTCGATGAGCTCGTTCTTAATCATAAGCTTAATATAGGTTAAGAGGCTCATAGAGGCATAGTTGGGCATTTGCTTCTTGCGATTCTTTGAGGCATGTTTCAGTTCATCCAGGGCATCGTCAAAGTCTTGAGAAGCTTGAAGAAGGTCAATGTAGATTACGTTATACTTATTGAGATGCGTTTTGTAGTCTGGTGAAGATGCAATCGCCAAATTCTGAAACAACTCAGAGTTATCTACACTACAGCTGTAGTAGTTTGCAATCATGGACGCAGCCAAGGTCTTACCAAAACGCCTTGGGCGTGTTACACAGATATGTTTTTCGGCACTGACAATCACTTTATTTGTCCGTTCAAGCAGTTTGGACTTATCGACAAAAACACCAGTTTGCATTACTTCTTGCAAAACCGTATTTTTGGGATTGAGATATTCTCCCACAAAAGCATTGTTCTCCGGCTTTTGTATTTCGTTCATCCCATTCGCCCCCTTTGTTCGTGATCATCCCAGTCGCAGCACAGTAAGATGAAAGGGCACCAAAAGTTCAGCTATTTGCTTTTAAATTCGCTGACCCCATTACCCTTATTGGATTTGCATCATCGAAAGTAGAATAGCATAAAATTTCGATGTTGTCAAGAAAGAAACCGCACAATTGCCTGTAAAATGGCTGCAAACCGCCCGCCCCGGGTTGGGGCGGGCGGTTCTCTTGTTCTGCGTGTGAATATGCCTTACCTTACAGCTTCCGCCGCGTGATACAGCATGGTGATAATATCCGCCATCTCGCCTCTGGTCACGGGGTCTGCGGCGCCGGAGCTGCCGTCCTCATCCGCCTCGATAAAGCCGTTTTCGAAGCAGTAGTCCACGGCATCCTGTGCCCAGTCTGCCACGGTATCGGTGTACGTGCCGGTTCCCTTGGGTGTGCAGTCTGCCCCATAGCTCTCCAGGGTCTGGCAAAACAGCAGGCACAGGGTCTGGAGATCCAGCACGCGCTCGCCGCCCAGTTTCAAGGCCCCCGTGTCCGGATCGGCGTCTCCGGCAAAGATCCCGTAGTGATAGTTGTACGCCGCTCCCGCCTCATACCTCTTGCCTTCGGTGTCTGCGAAGGGTTTCTCGTAAGTCTAGGAGGAGAAGCAGTTGTACATCACCTGGAGCGCTTCGCAGAGGTGGGCATCCATATCAGGCTGGAAGGTGCCGTCCGGGCATCCAGCCAGCCCACGGATATTGGCGAGGAACGTCACGCTGTCGTAATAGGGGCTTTCCTTGGGTACGTCACTGAAGTAGACCGGGTAAAGCCGGGCCTCCACGCCCAGGCCCTTGTAGTAGGCCTCGTCCAGCAGGTCCGAAATGGCGTTGTAGTCGTCATCGGTCACGGTGCCGGCATCGAGACTTTCGTAGGTGTACGCGGTGCCGTTGTACTCCACCGGGAAACCTGCACTGTACGCCAGGTTGTACTCGAACCCGATAGCCTGCATCTCGGCGGAGAGGGACTTTTCTTCATCGGTCATGGGCTCGTGGGCCAGGTAGTACTCCACGTCCTCATCGGTGAGGCCCTCCACCTTTATCACATAGTCCTTGTGGGAGGTGGACAGGATCTTTTTCAGGGCCGAACTCATCTGATCCCAGATGGATACGTCGAGATTGTAGTAGTCCGAGGCTGCGGCCGAAACCGCCGAATCCGTCACATCCATGGTGCTGCGGAAATAGAGCAGCTCGTAGTTGGTTTGGGCGGTCATGTAGGCCTCGGTCAGGGCATGGAACGCCTCCTCCACAGCCTCGTCGGTGGCCTTGTCGTCCGCCAGCAGCGTGTCCAGGGCCGCCACCAGGGCGTCCGCGTCCTCCTGGGTGATGGGGTGGGTTCCAGAGTCTTGAGGTCTATCGTCTGGTTGTGGTACTGGTCTTCAAAATACCGGGTGCCTTTCTCATCCTCGGCCATCGCCACAGGCGCGAGGGAGAGCAGCATGCACAGGGCCAGCAGCAGGGATAGCAGTCGTTTCTTCATGTCCATACCCCCTTCTTTCATTCATCTCAAAGCCGGGCCTTCGCCCGTTCCGCTGTCTCATCATACCATCTGGCAAACGGTGGCCGCAAAGCCCTTACCTCCACGAAAGCCGGAAAGGCAAACAAACGCTACAAAAACCGCATGTCTTGCGCAGAGACGCCCGCCCCCGGGCTGGGGGCGGGCGTCTGTGATCTCTTATCGTTGTCCGATCTTGCAGGCACTGTGCGGGCAGACCTTGTCTGGCTCAATAGCTGTACACCGCGTCAAAGAGGTAGCCGAAGATCCGCGCCATCTCCACTCTGGAGACCGGGTCTGCGGCACCGATGCTGCCATCCTCTGCCATCTCGATGTAGCCGTTCTCGTAGCAGTAGTCCACGGCGTCCTTGGCCCAGTCTGCCACGGTGTCTGTGTATTCATAGGCCTCATAGGGGGTGGCATCGATGTGGAAGCTCTCCAACGTCTGGCAGACCAACAGGCACAGGGTCTGGAGATCCAGGGCCTGCTCACCGCCCACTTCCAGGGTCTCGGTGTCCGGGTCCGCATCGCCGGCAAAGATCTCGTAATAGTAGCAATAGGCCGCGGCCTGCTCATACCACTTGCCCTCTGTGTCCGAGAAGGGAACTTCATAGGTCTCGCCCTCATCGAAGAGGTTAAACAGCATCTGCAGGGCCTCGCCGAGGGTTGTCTCCGCCTCGGGCTTAAAGGTACCGTCCGGGGTGCCGAACGTGCCCCGGCGGATGGCGATGTAGGTCACATCATCGTAGTAGGGGCTGTCCAGGGGGATGTCGCTGAAGAAGACGGGGGTGAGACGCTCGTCCACGTCCAGGGCCTCCTCCAGTTCCGCCGCCAGCTCCTTCAGGAAGTCCGCAGACAGCGGGTTCTCCATGCCAATGCTCTCGAACTGCTCCTGGAAGCCGATCTCGGGGTCCAGTGCCACGAACTGCAGGTACTTGTCCAGGGCGGCGTCATAGCCATTCTCCTGGGCGTCCAGCCAGAAGGCGGCGGCGCCGATGGCGGAGACGGAGTAGCTGATATAGTAGAGGGGCTGGGTGGTGAGGTGGGGGACATCCTCCCAACCCATGGCATCGATGAGCATGTACTCCTCGGCCAGTTCATCCATCTTGTTGCAGATGTCCTCGTAGGTGACGTCCGGGGTGGTGTGGGCGTAGAGCTCCAGCTCCCCGTACACGGCGCCGTACACGATGGAGTACACGATGAGGCTGTCCATCAGGGTGTCCTCTGCGATCTGTGCGCCCTCCTCGCCGAAGATCTCCTCATAGTACTGGCTGAAGAGCATCTCCAGGCCCTGGGAGTGGACCTCACCGATGTCATGGTTGGCGCTGGCGTCGTTCCAGCCCATGGGATGCCAGTATCCGTTGTTGTAGTGGCCGAACTCGTGGACGATGCTGGAGAAGTCCGCGATGTACACCTCCGGGTTGATGAAGAGGTACGGGGCGCCGTAGCTGGCGAGGTCATAGGTGTAGGCGCCCACATCCTTGTTGTCGCTGTAGGTGATGTCGTAGAGGTTGTGCTCCCGCATGTAGGTGAAGGCCTCCAGCATCTCCGGGCTCATCTTGGCGAGATAGCTCTGGATGGTGTCCAGGGTCTCCTCTGTGGCATAATCTCCCCAGTAGATGTCCTCGCCCTCGGGGGTGAGGTAGTAGTAATCGTTGTAGTACAGGGTGTCGATCTTGGCGGCCAGAGGGGCGATGTACTCCTTCACGGCATCGCAGTAGGCCTGGATCTCCTCTGTGGTGTAGTCCCGGCCGTAGTCCTCCTCGTAGACGTAGTCTGCATAGTTGTCATACTCGTAGAATGCGGCAATGCGGCGGCCCACGTCCAGCATCTTCAGATAGATCGCGCCCAGGCCCTCATAGTAGGCCCCGTCCAGCAGATCGCTGATGGCGTAGTAGTCGTCATCGGTAATGGTGCCGGCGTCATAGGCCTCATCCAGGCTGTCGTAGTTGTACTCGGCGCCGTTGTACTCCACAGGGGTGCCCTGGTTGAGCGCCAGGTTGTACTCGGACTCGATGGCCTGCATCTCGGCGAAGAGGTCCTTCTCCTCATCGGTCATGGGCTCGTAGTCCGTGTAATACTCCACGTCCTCCTCGCTGAGCTCCAGCGCCTTGATCATGTAATCCTTGTGGGAGGTGGCCAGGATCTTGCTCAGAGCCGTGCTGATCTGGTCCCAGACGGAGGTGCTGAGATTGTAGTTTTCCGAGGCCGCATCCGCCACTTCTTCGTCCGTCACATCCTGGCTGCTGCGGAAGTAGAGCAGCTCATAGTTGGTAAAGGCGGTCATGTAGGCGTCTGTCAGGGCCAGGAAGGCCTCCTCCAGCGCCTCATCGGTGGTCTTGTCGTCCGCCAGCAGCGCATCGATGGCGGCCACCAGGGCGTCCGCGTCCTCCTGGGTGATGGGCGTGGGCTCCAGGGTCTTGAGGTCTATGTCCTGGTCGTGGTACTGGTCCTCAAAGTACCGGGTGCCATCGCTCTTCTCCTCCTCGGCCATCGCCATGGGCGCGAGGGAGAACAGCATGGCCAGGACCAGCAGCAGTGATAGCAGTCTTTTTGTCATGGTGCATTTCCCCTTGTGATCGAACTCGCGGGTTGCCCCGCCTCCCCCAAACAGGGATGCTGCATCATATCACCAACCGCCCCTCGATTGCAAGCGGAAATCGCGAACATTGCGGAAAAATCCCCGTTCAACCGCTACAGCAGGTAAAACAGCCCATATATTTGCAGGGATCACTTTGTCCAGTTGCGCGCTTGCCACCTTCTCCGGCGCATTCCCGCAGCAGGGGGGGCAGGGACTGGTATTTCCCTCTGCGCAAATGACCTATCAATGGCACGATATAACACCTGGCACGGAGCCGACTGTTATGGAGATCAGCATTGGCAGACATTGTATTTTACAGACAGAATACCCGAGTTGGCTGGGCAGCTGTAAAAAGCGCCAAAGTCCTTGTAAACCTCCCCTCATTATGCTACAATACAGGCCTGAGCAGCGGTGAAATGATGCCTGGCAGACGAGATGTGCGTATATCGGTCAGCGACAAAAAAAGGAGGAGAAAAGTTGTTATATGTTTATTTCGAGAACCCGCTCACATTCCCTGTTATCGAAAATGTCGAATATGAGTTCTCTATGAACGGTTATGCGTTTGATGAAACGGATCAAAAACTGGTGAAAGCCATTGAGCAAGGAGAACTTGTCGGAAACGGGATGTTCCGTGATCGTTTTGGGTACTGTTTGCATTTAGATGACATGAGTACAGGCAGCAAGGCTGCCATCATCACAAATCATACTCCAGACCGACTAGTAGATCTCCGCGAATGCGGGATCAACGCAAAAAGTGCAATCCTTTCGTTTTGCCGATGGGGAAATATCCTGATGGAGTATCCTGAGGCAGGGCTTCTGGACTATACAGGAGGCTCTGACATTGATGTTTTTCTGGAGAACCACCGCTTCACAAGCATGGATGATCTGATGTATTATATATCAGATGGGCGATTACTCGAACACTTTGGTTAGGAGGAATCTCTCATGATCACTTTTGGTCACAACCCAAAAGTCGAAATCGACTGTGAACCAGGTATATATATGTTCATAGAATACTCGGCTATTGGAAAAACATATCTGTGTAAGCTGATTTCACGGGCAAGCGAAGGTAATCTGCCCTATGTGGCATACACATATACGGACTATATTCATGAATTGGATCTCGCCAAGGTGTGTAAAAAATGCGATGCACAACTTGTTTTTATTGATCGATATGATATGTACTGCGATGATACAGTCCTTCAGAAGCAAATTCTAGATATTTCGCAAAATGCAGTTGTTCTGATCGATCTGAAAACCGGCAATCTACCCATAAAGCCAAATGGTTTTGTGGTAATCAATAGAACCCCCGATTTATTGGAAGTGTCATAATGGTATTTCTCTTTGAAGATAGTCCAACAAGCCTGTTTGCCACATTTCTAACCAAGGCTTTTGATCCCCAAAAGATGCCCAGCTACATCTTTTGCAAAGGCGCACCTGGTTTGCTTCAAAAAGCCACCGATATCGTCAGTTCGAATCAGAAAGAGGTAGTTGTCCCCTTCCTGGACGTTGTCTATGATAACGTTATGACATACACCCACTACATTGGGTTCTGCTCTTTATTCAAAAAGTTTGGCGGGCGTGTAGTTCCAATTCCTGTTGTCTGTACAGAGCACACGTTCGTACGATCCATCAGCAACATGGATCTCGTGAAAGATGCAGAATCCTATCGGATCTGTGTAGAGGCACTGGACTGGCACCAATCCGGCCTGATTCAAACCCCGGAAGATATCAAGTTTGCAAAGAACTTCGAGCATTTTTGCAAGCTGTTTATGATGAAAGGCGTTGTGCCGTGTTTGAGCACATCAAAGGACCAGGCTGAATGTCAAAGCACAAAATTCCTGCAATACTACACAGATACGTGTAGATGTATGGATGCCCTACCATCTTGCAGGGATGAGACCATTGCGCAGAAAGCTACCCTTTTTCTCTATCAGTACCCACTCGTGATGAATCAAAACATCTCAATGGATCAATTGCTTGCAGCGAATGAGTCAGCATGTGCATATCTGAATCACCTGTATGAGAAACATGAAACGGACAAAAACTTGAACAAAACCTTTAAATTGCTCAGTCTCCGCTCTCTCAAGAAAAGATAGTCCGCTGGTATGATAAAGCCCGCCCCGGCATGGGGCGGGCTTTTGGTCTCTCTGCATCAGCCGTAGTAGTGCTCGCTGATCTTGTCCATCACCTCGTCCTTGGTGAGCAATCCCACGATCCGCTCCTTGATCTCGCCGTTGCGGACGAAGAAGATGGTGGGGACGGCGTCGATCTCATTGTCCCGGCCCAGTTTGGGATAGGAACTGGTGTTCACCTTGATGATGTTCACAAAGGGCAGCTCAGCGGTGATCTCCTCCAGGTACTTGGCCAGCACCTTGCAGGGGCCGCAGGTGTCTGAGAAGAAGTCCACGATGGCAAAGTCCTGCTGCAGCAGGTCCTGATAGGTCTCATTGGTGGCGTACTGAATCATCGAAAAGTCCTCCTTAAAACAATCTCGTAAACAGTCTGGCAGATCCGTGCCCTACACATACCCTTCTTTGAGGCGCTCCGGGGCGATGCGCTCCATCTCGTCCATCCACTCCCCGGCCAGGGTGTCCACGAGAAACTCCCGCACCGGGTGCTGCTCCCGGGCCTCTTCGGCGCTCTTGCCCATGTCCACATAGCGCTGGAGATAGCGCTCATAGTCCGCCTCGGTGAGGGGATTGCCAGCCCGGTCCCGCATGGCCTGTCCCAAAAGGGCGCTGCGGACCATGGACTCCCCAACACCGGCCCACATGTTGAGGAACTCCTCTTTGGAGCTCTGGAAGTTCTCCCGGAACTCCTCATCGGGGATCTCGTCCAGCGTGCGGCCCTTTGCCCAGGAGTTCTTGCAAATCTCCCGGAGCGTCTTCCCCTGGGTGGCCTCCACCTCTTCCGGGTCCAGTTCGAAGGCGGAGTTTTCCTCCACCTCCCGCATGAGTAGGCCGTATACGTTGTCCCCCTGCTCCGCCAGGGCCTCGTCAAACTGTTTGCCCCGGCAGTACTTGATGATGTCCTCACCGGTGTGAATCCAGGCGATGCCGCAGCGGGCGGCCAGCTCGTCTGTGGGCTCCGGCAGCACCTCCCGGGTGATGCCCTCGATGGTAACGGAGACGGGCTCGCCCTTCACCAAGACGGTGCCGGTCTCCCCTTGCTTCATGCCAATCATCCCCTGCTCCAGCTCCCGGCTGAAGAGGCCCTTGCCCACCCGGACGGTGATGTGGTTCTTGTTGAAGCGGGGCACCGCGCCGGCGCAGCTCAGGGTTACCATGTCCTGGTCTGCCACCTCCTCGGCGGATTTCGTCTCGGCGAACCGCCGCAGGAAATTGCGCAAGTCCTCCTGGGCCCGGTTCTCATCCACGGTGAGGGGGATCTGGAAGGCGGACACGTCAACACTCCAGGGGTCTGCCTCCCGAATCAGCTTGGATTTCAATCTCAGTTCGTTGCTCATAGCGATGCAGGCTCTCCTTTCCATTCGGCAGCGCCGCCCCGGCCGGATCATCCGGCCGGGGGCGGCGCAAATTCTCACTTTTCCTTGTAGTAGAGCTGGCAGTGGCAGTAGCCCTCAAAGTCCGGGTCTGCACACTGGGCCTTGAACTCCTCGCACACGCACTTGTACTCCGGCTTCCGCTCCAGGCGGCAGGGGCAGTACCCGCCGGTCTGCTTCAGGCCCTCCCGGACGGTGCGGACGATCTCGGCGTTCTCATTGAGACGGATCTTTCCCATGTCGCTCTCCTCCCTCAGGCATACAGCAGTTTGGCCAGGTTCTTCTGGAACTCCGCCTTGCTCCCGGCGCCGGTGGTGTGGAAGACCGGCTCGCCGTTGCGGAAGTAGTATAAGGTGGGAATGAACTCGATCCCGAAGCGCCTGCCGGTCTCCTGGTTGTGGGAGACATTGATGTGCACTAAGTTCAGGAAGGGCATGTCCGCCGCCGTCTCCTCAAAGATGGGGGCGAACGCCTCGCAGGCACCGCAGTAGTCCCCGTAGAAGTCCACCACCGTGTACTCCCCGGCGATGCGCTCGTCAAAATTGGTATCGTTGGCATCCAGTACAGCCATCACTCACACCTCCAGATATTGTTCTGCCTCTGCGGACAGGATCTCTATGGCGGCCTCGAAATACAGCATGTTCCGCAGCTCCTCCGGGGGAAGCTCCGCCTTGCAGGCCTCTACGGTCTTGTGCTCCTGCTCGGCAGACTTGCGGTACTCCGCCTCCAGGGCATCCTCATCATAGACGGTTCCGTGCTCTTTTGCAACCATCTCGCTTACCGCATCCATGAAGAACCCTGGCTTGACGTCCTCCGCCAGTTTCTCCAGGGCCTGCTCCTCGGTGAGAAAGTCCGTGCCCTCTTCCGGGATGGTGGGATCTACGCCGGCGGCCACCATGCGGTCGTACATAACCCGGGCGTTCTTCATGGCGAAGGCATTCCGCTCATTCTCCACCACATCCGCCTCAGACCGGGCGGACATCTGCCGGAGCCAGTAGATGGCGATCTCGGCGGCGGCGTTCTCCCGGCTCTCCTTTTCCACCCGGCCCCTGTATTGGGCGATGTACTGCTCCAAGGTATCCACGCCCTCCAGTTTGGCCAGACTGTCGTCCAGGGCGGGCAGGGTGTTCCGGAGGATCTCCTGCACCTGGAGGGTGCAGGCGGTGCCCCGGATCTGGGTGGCAAACTGCTCGCCGATCTTGCGGTGCAGCACGTCCTGCTCCGCCTGCTCGGCGCCAGGAAGTTCTCTGCCTGGGTACAGCAGCACGGTGCTCCGGTCCGGCAGGCCCTCTCCGCACTGGGTGCAGCGGACCGCGTCCCCCGCAGACACGCTGTCTGCGGGGACGGTTTTGGCGTGCCGCAGGGCTACAGATGCCAGGTGTTCCTGGACCTGCTCTTCCGGGATCCGCCAGTGGGTGAGCTCCTCTGGGATGTCCAAGGTGCGGTAATCAAAGAGCTTGGTGATATGGGATTGCATTGTTGCACTCTCCTATCGGAATATTAGATGGTCATCTTGGGGTTGCTGGCCAGCAGATCGCAGTAGCGGCGGAAGATGGGGCTATTCTGGTACACCTCATCCCGGTTACCGGCAGCCTGTACCTGGCCGTTGTCCATCACGATGATGTGGTCTGCGTTCAGAACGGTGTTGATGTCGTGGGCAACGATCACGGAGGTGCGGCCCACAGACACCTGGCGCAGGGCCTTGTGGATGGCGTTGGCGTTCTCGGCGTCCAGGTTGGCGGTGGCCTCATCCAGCAGCAGGTAGTTGGGCTGGGTGATGATCATCCGGGCCAGGGCAACCCGCTGCCGCTCGCCGCCGGAGAGCTTGCCGCCCATCTGGCCGAGGTCTGTGTCGTAGCCATCGGGCAGGGTCTCAATGAAGCCCGCGGCGTTGGCCAGGGCAGCTGCCTCTTCCACGCCCTCCTGGGACGGGGTGCTGTCCAGGCCATAGCCGATGTTGTCCCGGACGGTACCGGAGATCAGCGGGCTGTCCTGCTGGATGTAGCCCATGGCCCGGCGCCAGTCTCCCAGGTTGATCTGCTCCACCGGGATGTCCCCAAAGCGGATCGTGCCGCCGTTGGGCTGATAGAGCCGCTCCAACAGGTTCAGCACCGTGGTCTTGCCGGCGCCGCTCGGCCCTACGATGGCAGTGGTCTTGCCGTGGGGGATGGTGAAGGAGACGTGAGAGAGCACGTCTTTGTCTTGGTACCGGAAGGAGACGTCATCGAAGATGATGTCCGCCTCGTCCATGGTGAAGGTCTTCTCCTGGTCCATGGACTCCGGCTTCTCATCCAACAGCATGGACACCTCGCTGGTGTTGCCCTGCGCTCTCTTGATGTCCATATAGGATGTCATGGGAATGAAGAGGGAGAAAAACAGCATCATGCTCTGGAGATACACAGTGGGAATGGCCGAGGCATCGATCTCGCCGGCGGTCTGCAGGCCTGCTGCAGTCACCAGGGCCACAGCTGTCATGACGCCCTCCAGGGACATGATAAAGGGGGAGATGATGCTGTCCACCACATCGATGCTCACCCTAGCGCGGTAGTTGGCATTCAGGACGGCATTGTCCACCTTGTCCTCCCGTGCCTCAGAGGAGGCAGCCTTGATGAGCTTGAAATTCATCAGCCGCTCTGTCACGAAGCCGGTGAATTGGGCATAGGCATGCTGCTTCTTGCGGTTCAAGGTGAACTGGATCCGGCCGGGAACCACCATCACCACAATCATGTACGGGACGGTAAAGAGCAGATTCAGGGCAATCTTCGGATGGATCATGTAGATGGCCCGGAACTGGTTCGCCACAGAGGCCAGACGCACCACTAAGCTCAGGGTGGAGTACACCTGGCTGGGCAGGAAGTAGGTGTCGTTGGTGACGCGGCTGATGAGGGTAGAGGGGCTCACCCGATTGTACTCCTTCATAGGCAGGCCGATGAGCCGCTTCCAGAGGGCGTTCTGCATGTTGTATGTCATCTTGTACTCTGCCAGGGACTGGAGAGCAGCAGACACATAGTACAGCGCCACGCTCAGAAGGTTCACGCCGATGAACTCCCAGATCAGACCCATGTCGAAGATTTCGCCGCCCATGATCCGGCCCTGCAGCTCGGGGAGCAATACGTCAAAGAAGATGGAGTATCCGGAGGAGACTACGGCAAGGATCATCATGATCCAGGGCGTGTGGTCTCGGACCACCCGCAGGAAGGGGCCCCAGCTCTGCTTCACATGTTCCGGCTTGTGGTTTGCAGTTGCAGTATTCGCTTTCATGGCTTCGTCCTCCTCTCTCAGACGGCGTCTTCCAGTTGGGCTTGGATCAGGTTCCGGTACGAGACGTTCTCTTTCAGAAGGCTCTCATGGGTGCCGGTGCCCGCCACCTTGTGGTCCGCCAGATAGACAATCTGGTCTGCATCGGTAACGGAGCGCAGCCGGTGGGAGACCATCAGGGTGGTACGGCCCTCCCGGAGGCGATTCAATGCCTGGGTAACCTGATATTCCGCCTCCATATCCAGGCTGGAGGTGGCCTCGTCCAGCAGCAGCAATGCGGGATCCTTCAGCAGCTCCCGGGCGATGCAGATCCGCTGTCTCTGGCCGCCGGAGAGCTTGCTGCCGTTGAGACCCACTTCGGTATCAAAGCCGTTCTCCAGCTCCTGAATGAAATCGTATGCATTGGCGAGCCTGGCCACGTTCTCGATCTCCTCCTGGCCCACGTCCCGGTCCACGCCGTACACGATGTTGTCCCGCACGGTACCGGAGAGCAGATTGGTGTTCTGAGAGACATAGCCCACGGCCTTGCGCCAGGTGTGCATGTTGTACGCATCGATGTCCTGGCCGCCCACGGTGATCTGGCCGTTGTTCGGCTGATAGAACCGCTCCAGCAGGCCGTACAGGGTGGATTTGCCCTCGCCGCTGCGGCCGATGATGGCAGTGGTCTTGCCCTGGGGAATGGTGAAGCTGAGGTCCTGGAGCACTTCCGGACCGTCTGCATAGGAGAAGGAGACGTGATCGAAGGCGATGTCTCCGCCCTGGGTGCGCAGATCCAGGCTGCCGCCCTTGGTCTCGTCCGGCTCTGCCGCGATCTCAGAGATCCGGCGGGTGGAGCCCTGGACGCCCTTGATGGAGACCCAGAGCTGGGGGAACAGGGCCGCGATGGCCCCTGTGAGGGAGCTGGCGTACATGTAGAACGCGATCCACATGTCCAGGGTGATGTAGCCTGCGTTGATGAGGTATACGCCGCCCAGGACGTTCAGCAGCAGAGACACCATCTCCTGTGCGGAGCTGAGCACGCCCAGGCCGCTGTTGATGAAGAGGTATTTCACGCGGGTGTCGTAGAGCTCCTTGATCACCTTGAGGCCTTTGCCGATCTCCCTCGCCTCCTGCACAAACACCTTGGTGAGGGGGATGTTCTGCAGTCCCTCCGCCAGATATCCGGTGAGACCAGACAGCTTTCCCTGCATGAGGTCGTTCCAGCGGAAGCTGATCCGGGCGGTGATGATGGGGACAACGAAGGTGAGGGCGGACATCAGCAGGCCCAGGATAACCAGACGCCAGTCGTTGAGGAAGAGAGTCGCCAGAATGCCCACCAGGGTGTAGATGTTGCTGGGGATGGCCAGCAGATCCTGGACAAGGAAAGAGCGCATGGTGGTGGTGTCGTCCGTGGTACGGCTGATGAGCTCGTCCGCCTTGTTCTTGTCGTAGAAGGCAACCGGCAGCCGCATGATCTTCTTCAGCACAAACCGCTGGAAGTTCAGGTCTACCTTATAGTTGGCAATGCTGTTCACAACGGACTGCACGCCGCTCACCAGGGTCTGGATGAACAGCGGCCACAAAGGTGATGATGGTGGTGGCACGGAGATCGCCTGCCACGATGTCTGCGGTGGCATCCGGGATCATCAGGGTGAGCTGGGCCCAGAACAGGTTGAACAGCAGCACCAGAGCCAGCCAGATCCAGGGCAATTTCACGCCCCGCATCAGGGCCCAGAAGTCCTTCCAGACGCCCTTCTGCCGCGGCGGCTTCAGGGCCGTCTCCGGCATCTCGTTTGTTTTTGCCATAAGAAAACCTACCTCGCTTTCTCTTGGAAACGGACGATCCCCTTTGATTCACCGCTTCGCTGTGCTAAAGTTTAAAGGATTCCCATTCGAGGTGCAATAGGGCTCACGCCTTCCGCCCGTTGGTGTTCGCATTCTGTGGTTTTCCGTTCGTGTTTCGTAGGGGATTTGTCCGCGGCAAGCAAACATTTGCCCGCGCAGGGCGTACAAGTGCATCGCAGCAAGTGGTTCCCTTCTCGCAACTTCAGGTTGCCTGCCTCATCTCGTCTCGGTACTTTGCCTGGGATCAGCCAGATGCTGCCCGTTTTGAAACGCAACCCCAGTTCGCATATCGCTTGCCGCCGGTTTCCCGCCATCGCCATCCGTTTTGCCACAAAATCCCCTTTTTCCTTGACAAACCTCCTCCTGCGGACTAAAGTATCACCAAAGAAACGGAGGTGAGGAACATGCCGGGAAAGGTACTGCAGGTGCTCCTTGTGGACGACGACCCCTCCAGCCGGGAGGAACTGAAGCAGCATCTGGCCGCCATTCCCGATGTGTCTGTGGTTGGCGAGGCGGGAGATACCAATGCCGCCATCCTGCAGCTCCGGAGCCAGCCGGTGGATCTGGTGTTTCTGGACATCGAACTGGGCAGAGACAGCGGATTTCGCCTGGCCCAGCACATCCACACCGCATTTCCCACCTGTCTGGTGGTCTTCCTCACCGGCCATGTGGACTTCGCCCTGGAGGGCTATGAGTACGGTCCCGTGGACTTTTTGATCAAGCCCGTAAACCTGATCCGGCTGGAGCAGGCCATCCTCCGGGTGCGGGTGCGGGAGCGGCTGGACCTGTACCCGAAAGAGGACGCAGACGAGGACCTCTCCATCGGAATCCAGTCCGGACACCAGTTGGAGATCGTGGACATCCGGAAGATCCTCTATCTGGAGAAACGGGGCTGGAAAGTGCAGCTGGTACTGGAAGATGGAAGCTCTCTCGCCACCCGGGACTCCCTGCAGTCCCTGGAGCCGGACTTTTTGCGGCGGGGATTCTTCCGCTGCCACCAGTCCTTTCTAATCCCGGTGCGCCGCATCCGCAGCGTGCAGATGGACCAATCCAAGAACACATACAGCATCCGCCTGGAGGGGATCGATACCCCCATCCCCCTGAGCCGGGATAAGGTGGCCCCGCTGCGGCAATTGCTCAGCGAGCGGGGCATGGGGATCCACTGAAGCGGAGGATCTCACCCGAATAATGGGAACAGCTGCGGGAGAGGAGGTGCACCGATGCCGGAAACCGCGTGGCTGGACTATATCCATAGTGTGATTGCCCCTGGGACCGCCCTGGCGGCGGCATTGGCCCTGGCGCACCTGAAACCCCGGCAGAACCCGGTTCGAGCGGGGATTCTGCTGGTACTCGTTGGCGTGTTTCGGTTTGTCCAGGTGTACCTGGCCCTGCCGGGCTGGGTGTGGCTCATCGCAGCCCCCGTCCTCGCCCTGGCGATCTGGGGGCTCTGCAAAACCACCCCTGGCACGGCCGTTCTCACCTCTCTTCTGGCAGGACTCTTTGCCGGGCTGATTCAGATGCTGTGCCTGGGCCTAGCGAAAGACAATCTCTTGCTCTGGGTGATCGATGGCTTATCCTTGCTGGCCGCTGCCCTCACCTGGGTGGCGCCGGTCTCGCTGCTGCCGGACCCGGACGACCTCCCCGTGCTGGGGGATCGGATGCAGCGGTGGAAGATGCAGTCCAGTTTGATCGGCGTGGGGTTCTCCCTGGCTCTCGCGGACCTGTGGGTATTCCTGCTGCCCGATGTGCTGCAGCCGCTCCCTGAGCCGATGCGCTCCATCCCGGTTCTCTTCACCGTCTCCGCCGCCGGTCTGCTGCTCTGGTATGTCCACCAGGTGGCATACAGCGTATTGGAGCGCACGGAGGCCCTGATGGACAAGCAGGTTCAGACGGAGCTGCTGAGCTTCATGGGGGTGATCCGATCCCAGCGCCATGACTTCAACTTCCACCTTAGAGCGATTTCCAATCTCATTGGCACTGGGAAGTACCAGGAGTGCAATGAGTACATTCAGGAGATCGTAAAGAACTCCTCCGCCCTCAACGACATGCTTCCCCTGCAAAATCCCGCCACCAGCGCCCTCATCAACGCCTTCCAGGAGCTCGCCCTCCAGAAGGGCATCTCCTTTGACATCTCCGTATCCACGGACCTCGCCAAGATTCCCTGCACCCTCTATGAGACCAACACCATCATTGGGAACCTGCTGCAAAACGCCATCGATGAGCTGGAGCAGAACCACAACGGCGGGCCGGTCCGGCTGGCCATTCTGTTCCGCAGCCGGTACTACGTGATCAAGGTCTCCAACCCCTGCAGCAGGGATCCCCAGGAGATGAAGCAGATCTTCCGCCCCGGATACTCCACGAAGCAGTCTCATGAGGGCCTGGGTCTCGCCACCGTCCGGCGGATCAGCGAGCGGTATGGCGGGAAGGTGCTGCCGGAGTTCGGACAGGGACAGATCCACCTGGTGGTGCAGATCCCGTTTGCCGCCTGAGTGAGCCGTACAGAGGACACTATCATGAAATGGTTCAACACAGAGGGCGTATGCGACCCGGCCGTGAACTATATGGCGGGCGTCCACAGACAGGCCGCAGAGATCATCCGTCTCATCGACCAAGGGAAGTACTTCACCATCAACCGGCCGCGGCAATATGGGAAAACGAACACACTTCACAAGCTGTCTCAGCTGCTCCGAGACAGGTATTACGTGCTCTCAACAAGCTTTGAGGCCGCCGGCACCACCGAATTCTCCGCAGAACGGAGCTTTGTCCTGTTTTTCAAGGGACAACTTGCGCGGAGCATGCGATTGGCCGGCTGCCCGGCGGATCTCATCGCTCTGTGGACGGCTCCGTCTGAACCGTCCTTCCCCCTCCTGCAAGATCGGATTGTGCAGCTTTGCACCGCATCGGATCGCGGCATCGTGCTGATGATTGACGAGGCGGACAGCTGGCTGGGCAGTGCAGTCATGATGCGCTTTCTCCAAACGCTCCGTGAAAACTACCTCGCCGCTGAAAGCAACGGGGAAGCCCGTTTTCAGAGCGTTCTGCTGGCAGGCATCACGGACATCAAGCGGCTGAAGTTTTCCCCCGAGGGTGCGCTCGGCCAAAGCAGCCCCTGGGACATCGCCGCGGACTTCAACGTAGACATGAGCTTTTCCGTTGTTGAAATCGGCGGGATGCTCCAAGAATACGAGGCAGACCATCAGACGGGGATGGACGTTGCTGCAATGGCAGCCCTGCTCCGTGAATACACTTCCGGCTACCCGGTCCTCGTGACGCGCCTCTGCAAGATCCTGGACGAGGATGTCCTCGGCTCTCCCGGGTTCGAAACCGGCGCGAGGGCGTGGACCAGAGAGGGCTTTCTCGCAGCCGTGAAGGTCCTTCTGGAGGAAGAGGGCAACCCGCTGTTTTGCGACATATTGATGCAGTTGTCCGACCATCCGGACCTAGACAATCTGCTGCGCGGCATGCTGCTGAGCGGTGAAATCATCCGCTGCGACCCGGACGATGCCCTGTACCAGTTGGGAAAACAGCACGGCATCCTGAAAAGGGACGGCGATCAGATTTGTGTCTCCAATCGGATCTTTCATGCCAGGCTCTATCACCGCTATCGGACACAGGAACATCTCAACGAGCTCCTGGCCGAATCCCCCTAAACCCGAAATGCCAACCGATTTGCAGCGCTCTATTGCCATTCCGAGGTGATCCAATGCACTCCCCCAAGATGATCCTCTTCGACTACGGACACACCCTGCTCTATGAGCCGGACTGGGACCCCGTCCGGGGCACCGCCGTCCTGATGGAGTATGCCGTGCGGAACCCAAATCATTGTACCGTGGAAGACGTCCGCAGGGCATCGGACCTGGTCTATGGGGTGCACCTGGAGGCCGTGCAGGCCCTGGGGTACGATGTGAGCGCCCAGGTGGGGGACAGGCTCCTCTACGACTACCTTGGCATTCAGTTCTCCCTCTCCCCTGTGGAGATGGAGACTGTATTTTGGGACGCCGCCACGCCAGGCGCCATCATGCCGGGCGCGGACACCATGCTGGACTCCATCAACGCGGCCGGCATCCGAACCGGAGTGATCAGCAACCCACGGTGGTCTGGGGAGGCGCTCACCCAGCGCTTCCATCGGCTGCTGCCCCGAAATCAGTTTGAGCTCGTCCTCACCTCCAGCGACTACCTCGTCCGTAAGCCCAATCGGCTTCTCTTTGACGTTGCTCTGCAGAAGGCGGGCCTGAAGCCAGAGGACGTGTGGTATGTGGGAGACAACCCAACAGCTGATATCGAAGGCGCCGCCCAGGTGGGCATCTATCCCGTCTGGTTTGATAACGACACCGATCGGGGAGGCCGAGATCACGCAGCCGACATCGTCCCCCAGTGCGAGCACCTCCGCATCCGCGAGTGGAGCGAATTGGTGGCGATATTGGAACAGCTGCGCACAGGGGCCTCTTAATGGTTTGCCCAACGCCCTCATCTATCCACTTCCAAACAAGTTTGGACCCGGTCTGCGCAAGAAGACCGGGTCCTCCGCACCCCTGGAAACCGTTCAGCCCCGGAGCAGTCTTATCCATTTTCCGCAGTTTTGGTTGACACATCGGCCGGCTTCGAATATACTGCAGGCATGGTGATCATACTATACTCAACGTCGAAAACATTTGCATGGGTAAAATGGTAGTGCCACCTTCGAGCCATGCAAAAACATCGTTCGG